>NZ_JBSGYT010000005.1:0-221387 GCF_053610645.1 Streptomyces sp. NPDC054883
GGGTACGCGGCCGCGTACCCCGCGGCGGGGACCGCCTCTGCTGTCCCGGGCGGGTTCCCGACCCCGATCCCGGGCCCGGACGTGAACGCGGCCCGCACGGCGGCCCCGCACGCCGCGCCGGCAGCTGTTGCGGTTACGGGCCCGGAACCGGCCCGGACGGCCGCTGGCGATGCTGTCCCGGGGTGGACCCCGGCGGTGGCTCCGACTCCGGCCCCGGACGTGAGCGCGGCCCCCGCAGCGCCCTCCGGCCCGCAGCCGAGCCGGTCCTCGGCCTGGACGGCGGCCCCGTTCCCGTCGACGGCCGGCGGCGGGGGCGGGGGCTCGACTGCGGCTTCGCCTCAGGCTCCGGTCTCGGATCCGAGCGCGGACCCCGCGACGGCTTCCGCCCCGAGCCAGGTCTCGGCTCCGCAGGGGAGCCGGTACTCGGCCCGGACCGAGTCCCCGTACGCCGCTGCGACGGCCCCCGCACCCGCCCGGACGGCGACTTCGCCTCAGGTCCCGGCCCTGGATGCGGACTTGGGCTCCGCCCGCGCGGCGGCCTCCGGCCCGAGCGGGTATTCCGCCGGGACGGCAGCCCGGTTCCCGGCGACGGGTCCCGCTCAGGCCCCGGCCCCGGACGCGGGCCCGGACTTGAGCGCGGCCCAGGCCTCGGCTGCGCAGGCGAGCCGGTCCTCGGCCCGGGTCGAGTCCCCCTACGCCGGGCCGGCAGCCGCTTCGACCGCGGCTCCGGAACCTGCCCGGACGGCCGCTTCCGCTGCTGTCCCCGGGGGAACCTCGGCCGTGGCTCCGCCTCGGGCTTCGGCCTCGGAGAGCGCGGCCCACGTAGCGGTCTCCGGCCCACAGCCGAGCCACCCCTGTGCCCGGACGGCGGCAGCCTCGTTCCCGGTGGCGGCCCCGGCCGCGAACACGTCCCGCGCCCCGGCGGCGGCTCCGTCTCAGGCCCCGGCCCCGGACGCGGGCCCGGAATCGAGCGCGGCCCGCGAAGGCCAGGGCGCGGCTGCGCAGGTGAGCGGACCCTCCGCCCGGACGGCAGCCCAGGTCTCCGGGGTGGCTCCGGCCGCGGTCTCGCACCCGGGCGAAGCCACCGCCGAGGCGGCCCCCGACCGGAACGCGGCCAGTGCGGCAGCTGCCGCCCCGCGGCCGGGCCAGTCCCCGGCCCGGACGGCGGCTCCGTACTCCGCGCCCGCAGCCGTTTCGGCTGTCGGCGCCGCCCCCGCGTCGGCGGCGGCTCCGTCTCAGGCCCCGGCCCCGGACGCGGGCCCGGAATCGAGTGCGGCCCGCGAAGGCCAGGGCGCGGCTGCGCAGGTGAGCGGGCCCTCCGCCCGGACGGCAGCCCCGGTCCCGGCCGCCATCTCGTCCCCCGCCTCGGCCGTGGCTCCGCCTCAGGGTCCGGCCTCGGACCCGGTCCGTGAGGACGGGGCCGGGCGGGTGCCGGTGCCGGGCGCGGGCGAGCGGCACGATCGGACCGCCGGGTCGGAGCCGGTACTCGCCGCGGTGGGCGGGTCCGGCCCGGCCCCCGAGGCCGAGCAGCCGCGTCCGCACCCCGACGGGATCCCGGCCGCCCGGGCCCGGGCTGAATCCGGCTCCGCGCCCCGCCAGGGGCTCGTCGCCGACCTCGTCGGCCGGGCCGTCGCCCGGGTCATCGGCCCCGGGAACGAGGACGAAGGCGAGGGCGAACGCAAGGACGCCCGCGGCACCGCCGTCACCGAGGTCCCCGTGCACCTGCCGTTCCTCGGCCAGGTGCGGCCGCCGCTGCCCGCCCCGCACCCCCGGCCGCAGCCCCCCGCGCGCCCGGCCAAGCCGGATGCCGTCGGCCGTCGCGTCCCCCGCGGCGACGACGGCCTCCGCGAGCACCGCGGCCCCGTGCTGCCCGGCTGGTTCGCCGTCGGCATCGGCGCCCTCGCCCTCACCGGCTGCACGGCAGTGCTCTGGCGGGCCGGCGCCGTCCCCGACGTCCTCTCCATCGCCTTCGGGCTGGCCCCCCGCGCCTATCACGGGCTGCCCGCCACCTCCTGGCCCCCGCTCGCCTTCCTCGGCGTCGTCGCCCTGCTCGCCCTCGGCGGTCTCGGCCGCGCCAAGACGGGCCATGCCTGGGTGCTGACCCTCTTCGGCCGCTACCGCGGCACCGTCCGGCGGACCGGGCTCACCTGGGTCAGCCCGCTCCTGCTGCGCCGCCGGGTCGACGTCCGGCTGCGCCACTGGCGCAGCGAGCCCATGCCCGCCGTCGACGCCGGGGGCCTCGCGCTCCAGGCCGTCGTCCAGGTGGTCTGGCAGGTCAAGGACACCGCCCGGGCCACCCTGGCCGTGGCCGACCACACCGCGTACCTCTCCGAGCAGGTGGAATCGGCCATGGCCCGGGTCCTGTCCCGGCTCCCCGCCGACGCCTTCCACGAGGACGCCCCCACCCTGCGCGACGCCGAGGCCGTCGGCGACGCACTGACCCGGATGGTGGCGGCCGAAACCGAGGCCGTCGGGATCGAGGTGTTCTCCGCCCAGCCCACCCGCATCGAGTACGCCCCCGAGGTCGCCCAGGCGATGCGCCGCCGGCGGGTCGCGGCCATCGACGCCAAGCACCGGGACACCGTCCTGACCTCGGTCGTGGACGCCGTCGACGACACCGTCCACCGGCTCACCTCGCGCGGGATCGTCGAGCTGGACGACTACGAGCGCAAGGCCCTGGTGAAGGATCTGACCGTCGCCTTCTACACCGGGCGGGCGGACCAGTAGCCCCACGGAAGGCATGGGAACGGGTGGCCGGTTACGACCGGACCACCCGTTCTCCCGTTGGTATGGACATGGCCAACTCCCGTCAATAACCTGGAACTTGGTCTAGACCTGAACGTCATCCCCAGCGCGTGCGCACGCTCTCCCGCCCGACTCCCCCCACGTCCAAGGAGCATCATGCGTCTCCTCCGCATGCCCAAACGGTCCGCCGCCGCGCTCGGGCTCGGCGTCCTGGCCACCGTCACCCTCGCCGGCGCCCCCACCGCCAGCGGCCACGGCTACACCGACACCCCCATCAGCCGCCAGAAGCTCTGCGCCAACAAGGCCGTCCCCGACTGCGGCCCCATCCAGTGGGAGCCGCAGAGCGTCGAGGGCTACAAGGGCTTCCCGGCCGCCGGCCCCGCCGACGGCCAGATCTGCTCCGGCGGCCACAGTGAGTTCGCCCAGCTCGACGACCCGCGCGGCGGCACCTGGCCCGCCACCGGCGTGACCAGCGGCCAGAGCTACTCCTTCCGGTGGCAGTTCACCGCCAACCACTCCACCACCGACTTCAAGTACTACGTCACCAAGAACGGCTGGGACCCCAAGAAGCCCCTCACCCGGGCCTCCCTCGACCCCCAGCCCTTCCTCACCGTCGCCTACAACGGCGCCCGTCCCGCCATGACCACCGTCCACCAGGGCACCATGCCGGCCGGGAAGACCGGCCGCCACATGATCCTGGCGGTCTGGACCGTGAACGACACCCCGATGGCCTTCTACGCCTGCTCCGACGTTCAATTCTGACGCAACGTCAGCTAACCTCCGGCGGCATGCGGACGACACCCGAAACCGTCGCGGAGCTCATAGCGCGCCAATGGGGCGACCACCGGCCCGGGCTGAAGCACGAGCACACCGTCCTCACCCACCACCAGTGCGCCCAGCAGGCCGCCGCGCGCGCCGCGCTGCTCGTCGACCTCCTGCCGCCGGGGGCCGAGCCGCACATCGGGGTGCTGCTCGACAACACCCCCGAGTTCCCCTTCTGGCTCGGTGCGGCGGCCCTCGCGGGGGCCGCCGTCGCCGGGATCAACCCCACCCGGCGCGGCCCCGAGCTGGCCCGCGACATCCTGCACACGGACTGCCGGATCCTGGTCACCGAGCCCGCCCACCTGCCGCTGCTGCGCGGCCTCGACCTGCCCGGGGTGCGGATCCTGGTGACCGGTGGCGGGGAGTACGCCGAACTCCTCGCCCCCTTCGCCGCGGCCGCCCCCGGGGCGGCGGTCCTCGGCGGCGGCCCGGGACCCGGCTCCCGCCTCCTCCTCTACTTCACCTCCGGCTCCACCGGCGCGCCCAAGGCGGCGCTGTGCAGCCAGGGCCGGCTCGCCGCCGCCGGAGCCTCCCTGGCCCGCACCTTCCGGGTCACGCCGGACGACGTCCACTACGTGTGCATGCCGCTCTTCCACGGCAACGCCGTCATCGCCGACTGGCTGCCCGCCCTGGCCGGCGGCGCCTCGGTCGCGCTGCGCCGCCGCTTTTCGGCCACCGCCTTCCTGGACGACGTACGGGCGTACGGGGCGACGTACTTCACCTACGTCGGCCGGGCCGTCCAGTACCTCCTCGCCACCGAGCCCCGCCCCGACGACCGCGACCACACCCTGCGCGTGGGCTTCGGCACCGAGGCCGGCGCGGTGGACGCCGCCCGCTTCGCCGAGCGGTTCGGGGTCCGGCTGGTGGAGGGCTACGGGGCGACGGAGGGCGGCGCCTCCGTCCAGCGGACCCCCGGCACCCCGGCGGCCGCGCTGGGCCGGGCCGCGCCCGGCGACGACCTCGCCGTCATCAACCCGGAGACCGGCAAGGAGTGCCCGCCGGCCCGACTGGACGGGCGGGGCCGCCTCCTCAACGGGGAGGAGGCCATAGGCGAGCTGGTCAACCGGGGCCGCAGCCTGTTCGAGGGCTACTGGCGCAACCCCGACGCCGAGGCGGCCCGCACCCGCGACGGCTGGTACTGGACCGGGGACCTCTTCTTCCGCGACCCCGAGGGCTTTCTCTACTTCGCGGGCCGCACCGACGACCGGCTGCGGGTCGACAGCGAGAACCTGGCCGCGGCGGTGATCGAGAACATCCTGGCCCGCTGGTCCGACGCCTCGGCGGTCGCCGTGTACGCGGTCCCGGACGAGGTGGCGGGGGACCAGGTGATGGCTGCCGTGGCCCTGCGCCAAGGCGCGTCCTTCGACCCGCGGGTCTTCGCGGCCTTCCTCGCGGCCCAGCCCGACCTCGGTACGAAGATGGCCCCGCGTTATGTCCGGGTCCTCGACGCCCTGCCGGTGACGGCCACGAACAAGATCCACCGGGTCGCCCTGCGCCGGGCCGGCTTCCTCGTCCCCGAACCGGTCTGGTGGCGCCCGCCCGGCACCGACGGCTACCGCCGCCTGGACGAGGAGGACCTGCGCGCGCTGCTGGCGGCGTACGGGGCCCAGGGCCGCCGGGACCTGCTGGACCGCTGAGGCAACCCGCCGGGCCCGGTGCTCGTCTTGGAGGCGGAGGGGGTGTGCGATGAACGCGAGGACGACGGCCGCTGTCGCCCGGTCGGTGGCGGCGGGGGCGCTGTGCGCGCTGCTGGCCGCGTGCGGCACCCACGTCGCGGGCCGGTCGGCCGCCCCGCCGTCCGCCGTCCCGGCCCCGCCGACCTGCGCACCCAACCTCCCCACCGAGGAGGAGACGGGCGGTCCGCCGAACCCGCCCACCGGGGAAGAGACGGCGAGCACCCCGAACGTCCCCACGGAAGACGAGACCGGCGGCGGCCCGAACGTCCCGACCGAGGAGGACACCGGTCCGCCGAACCCGCCGACCGACCAGGACAGTGCGGCGCCCGGGCCGCCCACCGACGGCGCACCGCCCTGCCAGGTGGTCGACGGCTGGTACGACATGACCCGCGAGTTCAACGAGTACTACGC
Source organism: Streptomyces sp. NPDC054883 (assembly GCF_053610645.1). Classification (NCBI taxonomy): domain Bacteria; kingdom Bacillati; phylum Actinomycetota; class Actinomycetes; order Kitasatosporales; family Streptomycetaceae; genus Streptomyces; species Streptomyces sp. NPDC054883. The sequence continues at coordinate 5,655 of NZ_JBSGYT010000005.1, forward strand.
CCGCCACCGCACGGAGGAGGACACCTTCATGCCCGCGGGCAGCGTCACCCGGGTGCGGATCCGCAAGACGGCCGGGGCCAATGAGGCGTGGATCACCTTCTCCACCCGGGCGGTCGGCAAGGGCGAGGGCGAGGACGCCCGCCGGGTCGCCCGGCTCTTCGGCGCCTGGCGGCAGGAGGTCTTCGGCGACCGGGGCACGGTCGGGGTGCGGACGGAGCAGGACGTCAAGGTCACCACGTCCTGGTGATCGCCGGCGGCCCCGGAACCGGTTTTGAGCACCCCCCGGGACCAGGTACTATTTTCTCTGTCAGGCGCCGCTAGCTCAGTTGGTTAGAGCAGCTGACTCTTAATCAGCGGGTCCGGGGTTCGAGTCCCTGGCGGCGCACCTGTACTTCGGGCGGTTACCGGTTCACCGGTAACCGCCCGAAGTGTTTTCCGGCCTTGATCCCGCATCCCCGTCGCCGCGCCCTTTTCACAGCGTCAGTGACAGCAGCAGCGGCGCGGCCTTCCGGTTCAGCGCGTCCGCGGCGGCCCGCAGCCGGTGCGCGTGTTCGACCGGCATGGACAGGGCCAGGCAGCCGACGGAGGCCCCGGCGGTGATCGGGACCGCCGCGCAGACCGTGCCGACGGCGTATTCCTGGAGGTCGAGCACCGGGACGGTGGCCGGCTGGCTGTCGAGCTTCGAGAACAGGATCCGCTCGTTCACGATCGTCTTCGACGTGAGCCGGGCGATCTTGTGCCGGGCCAGGTGGTCGCGGCGCCCGTTCTGGTCGAGCTGGGTGAGCAGGCACTTGCCGACCGCGCTGGCGTGCGCCGCCGAGCGGAAGTCCACCCACTCGTGCACCTTCGGGGTGCGCGGGCTGTCCGCGAACTGCGTGATGCGGACCTCACCGTCCACGTACCGGCTGATGTAGACGGCCGCGCCGACCGAGTCCCGCAGCCGGTCCAGGGTTTCCTGGAGCTTCTCCTGCAGCGCCTGTTTCCGGTCGGTCCCGGAGCCGAGCAGGACCAGCGAGTCCCCTATGGCGTAGGCGCCGTCGGACACCTGCAGGACGTAGCCCTCCCGGCGCAGCATGAGGAGCATCGGCGCGAGGTGGGCCGCGGGCAGGCCGGTCTCACGCGCGATCTGCGCGTCCGTCACACCACCGGTGTGACGAGCGATCGTCTCGAGTACGCGAAGCGCGTACTGCACCGAGTGGAACGGCGCGGTCGGCTCGGGCTTCAGCGCCACGGTTTCCCCCTACCAGGTTGTTACCGCTTGCCCTACCACGATAGCCATCAAGAGGCCCATCCGGAGCGCCTGTTGATGAGATTGATGGCTCAATCAAGTCGCTCCGCCAGCAGGTACCCCGCTGGCATATGCCGGGGGCATTCGCTTCCTTCCGGTCTGCCGGGAATGCCCGGCCCCGTCCCATGGTTCGACTTCTTCGTACAGACGTGCAGGAGAGCGGCATGGGACGGGAGTGACGATGAACGACGCCGGGGACACCGGGGACGCCGGAACGGGCGTGGACGCGGCCGGGGGCCCGAACGTGAATACGGGGGCGGGGCCGGGTGCGCGAGCGGGCGCGAGCGCGGAAAGCGGCGCGGCCCCCGCCGACCCCGTCCGCGGGGTCGCCCTGGGCCGGGCCCCGGTGCCGCTCTCGGTGCTGGACCTGGTCACCGTCGGGGCGGGCAGCACCGCGCACGAGTCGCTGCGCACCAGCGTCGCCATCTCCCGGCTGGCGGAGTCCCGCGGCTACCACCGCCACTGGGTCGCCGAGCACCACTCCATGCCCGGGGTGGCCAGCTCCTCCCCGGCGGTGATCCTGGCCCACCTCGCCGCCCACACCTCCCGGATCCGGCTCGGATCGGGCGGCGTCATGCTGCCCAACCACGCCCCGCTGGCCGTCGCCGAGCAGTTCGGCACCCTGGAGGCCTTCGCCCCGGGCCGGATCGACCTCGGCCTCGGCCGCGCCCCGGGGACCGACCCCGGTACGGCGGCCGCGCTGCGCGGACCCGCGCGGGCGGAGGAGGCGCACGACGAGTTCCCGCGCCGCCTGGGGGAGCTGATCCGCTTCCTCGACGACAGCTTCCCCGACGGGCACCCCTACGCCCGGGTGCACGCCGTGCCCGGTCCGGTCCAAGGGCCCGCCGGGCGGCCGCCGGTATGGCTGCTGGGTTCCTCCGGTTTCAGCGCCCGCCTCGCCGGTGAGCTCGGCCTGCCCTTCGCGTACGCCCACCACTTCTCGGCGGCGGGGACGCTGCCCGCGCTCGACCTGTACCGGCAGAGCTTCCGCCCCTCGGCGGTGCTGGACGCCCCCTACGCCGTCATCGGGGTATCGGCGCTGGCCGCGGACACCGGGCAGGAGGCGCGGGCCCAGGTGCTCACGGGCGCGCTGTCGATGCTCCGGCTGCGCTCCGGCCGGCCCGGCCTCGTCCCGACGCCCGAGGAAGCGGCCGCGTACCCCTTCTCCCCGCCGGAGCGGGAGTTCGTCGACGGCTGGACGGCGAACATCGTCCACGGCACCCCCGAAGAGGTCCGCTCCGGGCTCGACGCGCTGGTCGCGCGGACAGGGGCGGACGAACTCATGCTGACGGCCAACGCCCATGGCGGAGCGGCCCGGTTGCGCTCCTACGCGCTCGTAGCAGATGCGTACGGGATGCCGGTGGAGGGCTCGCTTCCGGCTTGAGCGGAGGCGAACGGGGTTCGGCTGGTTCGTTGCGGAAACCTTGCCGGAGTGTGTCTTAGGGGAGGCTTAAACCGCTCGTCACCCGGGGTGGCGAGCGGTTTCTGATGTGCGCTCAGGTCTCTGACGAGCGGATTTGACCGTCGAGTGGTCTAGTCCTTCTTTGGTCCAAACCATTGACTGGGGCACGGAGTGATCGCTATCACTTCTCTCACCCGAAGCTGACGCATCCCCTCCCACCCCCACGGAGTCAGTTCATGCACATCCGTAAACCCCTCATCGCGGCCGCCGCCACGGCCGCGCTGGCAGCCGGAGCGCTGGCCGCCTTCGCGGGACTCGGCACCGCACAGGCCGCGGGCGCCGCCACCACCGCGGCGGCCGCGGGCAACGTCAAGATCGCCTACTACGACCAGTGGAGCGTGTACGGGAACGCCTTCTACCCCAAGCACCTCGACACCCGTGGCATAGCGGGCAAGCTCGACGTCATCAACTACTCGTTCGGCAACATCCACCCCACCGACCTCACCTGTTTCGAGGCCAACAAGGCGGCGGGTGACGACAACAACGCCAGTGCCGGTGACGGTGCGGGCGACTCCTACGCGGACTACCAGAAGTCGTTCGGCGCGGCCGACAGCGTCGGCGGGGTCGCCGACAAGTGGGACCAGCCGATCGTGGGCGTCTTCAACCAGTTCAAGCAGCTCAAGGCGAAGTACCCCCACCTCAAGATCAACATCTCGATCGGCGGCTGGACGTACTCGAAGTACTTCAGCGACGCGGCGAAGACGGACGCCTCCCGCAAGAAGCTCGTCTCCTCCTGCATCGACCAGTACATCAAGGGCAACCTGCCGGTCGAGGGCGGCTACGGCGGCCCGGGCAGCGCGGCCGGGATCTTCGACGGCATCGACATCGACTGGGAGTACCCGGGCTCGGCGGGCGGCCACCTCGGCAACCACTACGCCCCCGAGGACAAGCAGAACTTCACCTTGCTGCTGAAGGAGTTCCGTACCCAGCTCGACGCCTACGGCCAGGCCAACGGCGGCAAGAAGTACCTGCTGACGTCGGCGCTCCCGGCCGGCCAGGACAAGATCAAGTACATCGAGACGGACAAGATCGGCGCGTACCTCGACTACGCGAACATCATGACCTACGACATGCACGGCGCCTGGGACGGCGACGGGCCGACCTACCACCAGTCCCCGCTCTACCCCTCGGCGGCCGACCCGACCGACCCGATCGCGCCGGGCACCGAGAAGTACAGCATCAAGAACGCCATCGACTCCTGGCTCGACGGCAACCCGGCCTACGGCATCGCGGGCGGATTCCCGGCCGGCAAGCTGACTCTGGGCTACGAGTTCTACTACCGCGGCTGGAAGGGCGTCCCCGCCGGGCCCGCCAACGGCCTCGCCCAGTCGGCGACCGGTCCCTCCGCCGCCCGGCCCACGAGCCAGCAGGCCGGCATCGCGAACTACAAGGAGCTCGGCGGGATCGTCGACAATCCGGCGACCACCTTCTGGGACGACCAGGCGAAGGCCTCGTACTTCTACAAGGACGGCGAGTTCTTCACCGGCCTGAACCAGAAGTCCGTCCAGGCCCGGGTCGACTACGGCAAGCAGCGCGGCCTGGCCGGCGCGATGATGTACTCCCTGCTCGGCCTGGACGACAAGGCCACGCTGCTGAACCAGATCTCCGCCGCCCTCGGCGGCTCCACCCAGCCCCCGGTCACCCCGACCGCGACCCCCACGGCGACCGCCACGCCGACGGCGACCCCCACCGCGACCCCGACCGCCACGCCCACGACGGGCTGCACCGCCCCCGCCTACGTTGCGGGCACGGTCTACACCGGCGGCAGCGAGGTCTCGCACAAGGGCCACAAGTGGAAGGCCCAGTGGTGGACGCAGAACGAGGAGCCCGGCACCACCGGTGAATGGGGTGTCTGGAAGGACCTCGGCGCCTGCTGATCTCCCCCCACCCCGCGCCGAGCGGCCCTCCGCCCCGCCCCCCACCCAGGGGGTGCGGGGCGGAGGCGCGCCGTACGACGGCCCGCGGTGGCCCCGGCCTCCGGCCACAGCACTAGCGGTGGTCCCCTGCCTCCGGGCGGGTGCCGATCATCTCCGCGATGCGTTCCGGGGCCACCGCGCGGGAGTACAGCCAGCCCTGGCCCGTGTCGCAGCCGACGCGGCGCAGCCGGGCCGCCTGGCCGGCCGTCTCCACGCACTCGGCCGTCACCGTCAGGCCCAGCCGGTGCGCCAGCTGGACCAGGGCCTCCACGATGGTCTCGTCGGCCGGGTTGGGGTGGGCGCCCTCCTCGTAGCGGAAGCCGCGCACGAAGGAGCCGTCCAGCTTGAGCACCGACACCGGCAGCCGGCTGAGGTAGGCGAGGTTCGAGTACCCGGTGCCGAAGTCGTCGATGGCGATCCGTACGCCCATGTCGCTCAGTGCCTGGAGCGCCTGCAGGGGCCGCCCCGCCGAACCCATCACCGCCGACTCCGTCAGCTCCAGCTGGAGCAGCTGCGGCGCGAGGCCCGTCTCGGCGAGGATCTCCGCGACGTCGCCCACCAGGTCCGAGTCCCACACCTGCCGCACGGCCACGTTCACCGACACGAACACCGGCGAGTCGCTGGGCTGCTCGATCTGCCAGCGCCGCGCCTGCCGGCAGGCGGTCCGCAGCACCCACTGCCCCAGCTGGACGATGGACCCGTCCTCTTCCGCAATTCCGATGAACCGATTCGGCGTCAACGTCCCGAACTGCGGGTGGTTCCAGCGCACGAGCGCCTCCACCCCGCGCACCGCGCCGCTCTCCAGGTCCACCAGCGGCTGGTATTCCAGCTCGAACTCGCCCCGCTCCACGGCCGGCCGCAGCGAGGAGGAGAGCGCCTGCCGGGTCATCCGGTGGGCGTTGCGCTCCGGGTCGAACAGGGTCCAGCGGGCCTTGCCGTCCGCCTTCGCCCAGTACAGGGTCGTGTCCGCGGCCTGCATCAGCCCGGTCGCCGAGGTCCCGGCGGCGGCCCGTTCCACCACGCCGATGGACGCCGACACCGACAGCCGCTGCCCGGCCAGGTCGAACGGCTCCTGTACGGCGGCCAGTACGCTGCGCGCCAGCTCCGCGAGCTGCTCGGTGCCGGTGGAGTCCTCGACGAGCAGGGCGAACTCGTCGCCGCCGAGCCGCGCCACCAGGTGCCCGCTGGTGCGCCCGTAGCCGGACTGGTCGGCGCACTGGGTCAGCCGGGCCGCCACCGCGGTCAGCAGCCGGTCGCCGACGCGGTGGCCGAGGGTGTCGTTGACCGCCTTGAAGCCGTCCAGGTCCAGGTAGCACAGGCCGATCCGGCCCGTCCCGCCGTCCTCGTACGAGGCGGCCTCCAGGGCGGCGGAGAGCCGCTCGAAGAACAGCGCCCGGTTGGGCAGGCGGGTCACGGGGTCGTGCATCTGGAGGTGGCGCAGCCGGGCCTGTAGGTCGCGCCGGTCGCTGATGTCGGCAACGGACAGCAGTACGTCCCGGGTTCCGGGCACCGGCCCCAGGGTCACCTCGGTCCACAGCGAGTGCCCGTCGGGGTGCTTGAGCCGGCGGGTGCAGCGCAGCCGCGCCTGGCGCCCGCGGAGCACCTCCTGGTACGCCTGCCAGGTACGGGCCTCGGCCGCCAGGTCGACCAGCTCCGCCGCGGCCCGCTCGACGAGTTCGTGCGGGGCGGAGCCCAGCAGTGCGGCCAGGGCCCGGTTGGCGGCGACGACGTAGCCCTCGCGGTCGACGACGGCCATCGCGAGGTGGGCCGCGTCGAAGACGGCCCGGAAGTCGCGGCCTCCCGGCGCGGGCCGGGCGGGCGAGCTCAGCATGGACGCAACCTCCGGCTCGCTCGACATGCCCGGCAGGGCAGGCACTGCCGGGTGACGCTCCGTAATGGCCGATCGGGTGCGGTCGGCCGCCGAACCGGTTCCCTCTGAGGTTCCGCTCACCGTTGGCTCCCGCAGTGCTCGTGAGTGTCCGTGCAGGAAAGTGTGCCGATCATAGAGGCTGCCGGACGGCGTCATCCAGCGGCGTCGCCGGGTGAGGGAACCTACTTCGGCGGGATGACGCCGCGATGACGGTTCGTCGGGCCGATCGCGGGCGATCGTTTCTGCGCGGCTGTGAGCGTGCACGGCCCGTCGCTGATCTCGGGTGATCGGTCGTGACGTTCTGTAGACAGGGCCGTGAAGCCCGGGGGTCACCGACTTGCCCTACTGCTCACTCATGTGGGGCACCGGAACAGGGCATAAGTAAGACAATCGCCTCAAGGTGGACGGGAGGGTACGAATCCACCACCGGAGGTCGATGTGCCGCCCCAGCAGACACCCGGGGGAGTGGACCATCCCGGCATCCGAAGTGCCGCGGCGGTTCTCACCTCCATGGCGGCGGTCGCCGCCATGTCGCTCGTCGCCACCCCCGCAGCCGCCGCGTCCGGCGCCGGCCCCTGCGCCCTGACCCGTACGGCCGCACACCACTCGCTCGGCCTGGACACCTGGAACCGGGCCTACCCCAAACCCGTCCGCACCCTGAACGCGGTGATGGTCTTCCTCTCCTTCCCCGACCACCGCGCCGCCGTCACCCCCGACGAGCTGACCGGCGACTACTTCCCCGCCACCAGCAACTTCTTCGAGCGCGCCTCCTACGGACGCTTCCGGCTGGTCCCGCACCCGCAGAAGCGGTGGATCGCGATGCCCAAGCCGTCCACGGCGTACGGGATGCAGCGCGACTGGGCCCCCGAGGACCGGGCGGCCTACCTGCGGGACGCGGTCGCGGCCGCCGACCCGGCGGTGGACTTCAGCCGGTACGACGTCGTGTACTTCGTCGCCGACCCCAACGCGCCGGGGGTCGACTCCGACGCCACCAAGGTCGTCAACTTCGACCGGCCGCTCATCGCCGACGGCACGGAGCTGCGGCGGATCGTGACCGTCTTCGAACGGCACCCGCCGGACCGCAACGTCCTGGCCCACGAGACCGGGCACGTCTTCGACCTGCCCGACCTCTACCACCGGCCGTCGGACGGCAAGGGCGACTGGGACACGTACGTCGGCGACTGGGACGTCATGGGCAGCCAGTTCGGGATGGCCCCGGACCTGTTCGCCTGGCACAAGTGGAAGCTGGGCTGGCTCGACGCCTCCCAGGTGGACTGCGTGCCGTCGGGCACCTCCCTGCACACCCTCCAGCCGATCGCCGAGGGCGTCCCGAGGGGCGGCTCCGGCGGGACCCGGCTCGCGGTGGTCCGCACCGGACCGGGCAGCGCCATCGCGATCGAGGCCCGCGGCTCCGCCGGCAACGACGGGGACACCTGCACCGAGGGGGTACTGGTCTACCGCGTCCGCAACGAGGCGGCCTCGGGCGGCGGCCCGATCGAGGTGATCGACGGCCATCCGCGCTCGGAGGCGTGCTGGGACCGCTCGGTCTACCCGCCGCTGGCGGACGCCCCGCTGGAGGTGGGGGAGACGTTCACGGTGCCCGGCGAGCGGATCCGGATCGAGGTGGCGGACCGCACCCCGTCCGGCGCGTACACGGTCAAGATCACGACCTAGCGGTCCGGGCGCCGGAAGTCCGGCCCGGGCACACGAAAGAGGCCCCCACTCGCGTGGGGGCCTCTTTCCGTCTGTGCGCCGCCAGGGACTCGAACCCCGGACCCGCTGATTAAGAGTCAGCTGCTCTAACCAACTGAGCTAGCGGCGCCTGCTGACGTCGTAGACATTAGCATCCCGATCGGCGGAACGAAAAATCGATACCTGCAGGCGGGCGGCGTGCAGGAACGCCCAGAGCAGGGTGTCGGGCCCGGGCAGCCAGGGCCGCCGGGAGTCCGGGGCGACCAGCCAGCGTGCCGGTCCGGGCGTCGTGACGAGCGGCGGGACGGTGACGGCGTCGCCGAGCCCGTGGCAGATCGGCGCGGCCGCGTCCGGGCTCCATTCTTCCCAGGCGAGCAGGGCGGGCAGCCGCTGCGCCGTACCGGGGGCGGCGAAGAGCAGCATCCGGCCGCGGTGCACGGCGGCGGGCCCGCAGCCGGGGCCTTCGCCCCAGAGCAGGTCGAGCATCCGCCGGCCGAGCAAGAGCGGGACGTTGACGACGTCGAACGCGGTCCCGCAGGGCAGCACCGCCGGAGCGGCGGGCCGCTCCGCCCAGGCCGCGAGGGCGCCGCGCGGGTGGGCGCACGCGGAGGTGAGCCAGGCGGCGCCCTCGTGGGTGACCTCGGTGGCGGGGGCGGGCCGGACGTCGAGGGCGGAGCAGGAGCCGGTCAGGGTCGTCATGCCCCAGGTCTACCGGGGGTAGCGGGGCAACTCCCCGGAGTTACCGAATTCCGGGACAGGGCGGGCCGGCCGGGAGTATGGTGCGCCCCGCATATGCCACGGGCCGCGGCCTACGCGTCTTCCGGACCGCCGCCGCGCAGCAGGCTCTCGCCGAACTCGATCATCTTCACGGCGTAGTCCTCGGTCCACTCCGCCTGTTCCGCGATCGCGGAGGCGGGCAGCCGGTCGAACCGCCGCGGGTCCGCCAGCTGGGCCGCCGCCAGCGCCTGGAACTCGACGGCCCGGTCCTGCGCCGCCCGGAAGGCCAGCGTCAGCTCGGTGGCGCGGGCCAGCAGCTCCCGCGGGTCCTCTATCGACTCCAGGTCGAAGAAGTGCTCGGGGTCCGAAGCCGCTTCCGAGGGCTCGAAGAGCAGCGGCGCGGGCCGCAGCTTCCGCCGGGTCCGCTCGGGCTCTGCCATGCCTGTCCTCCTGGGTGCTGCGCGCGAATGCTTCCGGGCCACCCTCCATTGTCCAACGCCCCGCAAGGGCGCACGCGTGCCCCCGCGCGCCGCAGCCGCCGCCCCCGCGCCGTCATCCGTGCCGGGACCGCCCGCGCAGCCGGTCCGCGCCGAGCTGCAGTTCGTCCGGTGAACCGTCCTGCGTATCCACCAGGAACTCCGCGATGACGTGTCCGTCGTGGTGCACGAGCACCACCTCGCCCTCCGCCGTCAGGCGCAGGGTCGGTCAGGGACGGCTCCAGAGCTGTTCGGTCCGGTCCCGGAGACGGAGTCCCCGGTGCGTCACCCACAGCTCGAAGCGGGCGCTCTCGTACGTCGTGGGCGCGCGTCCGCCCTCGCCGAGGGGATGGACGGCGTAAGGGGTCAGCAGGACCTGCCCGGCAGGAGGGCTTCCTCGCGGGTGCCCTCCATCCGGCCCGTCCGGGTGCCCGCCACCGCCCCGCCGGCGCCGAACAGGAGGGAGCGCGGCGCCGCGATCCACCAGGCGAACCCGGCGGACCATGACGCCGGCGCGATCTTCGCGGCGAACACCGCGCCCATGGAGCACGCGCCGACGCTCGCGGAGCGGCCGATGCGCCGCCGGCCCGCGGCCTCCGCGTCGTCGGCACCCCCGACCGTCGCCACTCGGCATCCCCCCGACCATCCGTCATCGAGGGTGTTCCCATCGGGCATCGGACCGGTTCGGGGATCCGGACGGAAGGCCTACGCGGACACGCGCTGCGACGCGAGGGCCGCGACCTCGTCCAGCTGGGCGGCGAGTTCGGCGGCCAGGCCTTCCGGGGCCCGGAAGCCGTCCGGGCCGATCAGGGCGTTGATGCCGGGGACGGCCGGCCGGTGCTCGGTGGGGAGCATGCCGAGGCGGGTCAGGACGGGCAGCAGCATCTCGGCGGCCGGGGCGCCGCCCGTGGGGCCCGCGCTGTAGCTGAGCAGCGCGACCGGCTTGCCGCTCCACTCCTTGTAGAGGAAGTCGATGGCGTTCTTGAAGGGCGCGGTGAAGCCGCCGTTGTACATCGGCAGGACGAAGACGAACGCGTCCGCAGAGTCGACCAGGGCGCTCCACTCCAGCGTGTGCGGGTTGGCGTAGACGCCGCTGGAGGCGTACTCGGGCTCGTCGAGGAACGGCAGGGCGATCTCGGCGAGGTCGACGGAGGTGACGTCGAAGCCGCCGTGGGCGCGGGCCTGTTCGCTGACCCAGGCCGCGAGCGGGCGGCCCGAGGAGGTGGGCCGGGTGGCGGCGGAGACGACGTGCAGGCGGATCATGGGTGTGAACTCCCGTGGGGCATCGGTGAAGTGATGTTGCAACAGTTTGTTGGTTGATGTGTCACCAAGGGAAGTCGCCGCTGCGTGATATGTCAACTGGATAGGTGACGTATCACCGACCTGTTTAGAGTGGACCCGTGACCGAACCCCCGGAGCCCGCGCCGCGCTGGCTCACCGAGTCCGAGCAGCAGGCGTGGTACGCGTGGCGGCGGATGTTCCCCCTGGTCAACGCGGAGATCGCACGCGACCTGACGCAGGACAGCGGACTCTCGGAGGCGGACTACGACGTCCTGTCGGTCCTCGGCTCGGCCGACGGCCACCGCATGCGGATCAGCGCGCTCGCGGAGCTGATGCAGTGGTCCCGCAGTCGGCTGTCCCACCAGCTGACCCGGATGGAACGGCGCGGCCTGGTCCGCCGCGGGGGCGTGGCGAGCGACGCCCGCGGCGCGGAGGTGGTCCTGACCGGATCCGGTACCGAGGCGATCACCACCGCGGCCCCTCTCCACGTGGAGTCGGTCCGCCGCCACCTGATCGACCTCCTCACCCCGGAACAGCTCCGCACCCTGGTCGAGGTCGGCGAGGTCTTCCGCACCGGCAGGGGGATCAGCCGGAAGGGGCCCTCGCGCGGGGAGTGACGACAGGGCCTACGGGCGCCAGGGGATGCGGTGGTCGGACCAGAAGTCCCAGGTGGACATCATCGCCTCCCAGCCGTCCGGGAACTTGACCGTCACCCCCAGCTGGACCGGTTCCGTCGAGGGGTGGTCGTCCAGCAGCGAGGCGACGCCCGCGCGGGCGACGATCACGCAGGCGTGCCGGTGGCGGGAGGCCAGGACGCAGAGGCGGCCCGTCTCCAGGTGGAAGGCCGTGGCGTCGGGGCGGCCCGAGAGGGGGTGGAGCACCACCGTCAGGTCGTACTCGCGGCCCTGGAGGCGGTTGGCGGTGTCCACCGTGACGCCCGGCACGCCGAGGCCGGCCAGGGCCGCGCGGACGGCGGCCGCCTGGTCGCGGTGCGCGGTGCCCACGGCGATCCGGTCCGCCGTCAGCGGGGCCGGGCCGCCGGGGTGCTCGTCCTGCGTCACCGCCCCCCGGTCCAGGGCCCGGCGGACCACCAGCGCCACCGCCGCGACCGCCTCCGGATCGGTGCGCGGGGTGTGCCGCGCGGGCAGCTCCAGCAGGCCCCAGCCCGACTCGGCGGCCTCGTCCAGTACCCGGTCCGGGCCCGACCCGTCGGAGCCGACCCCGTACGACAGCCGCCGCGCACCCGGGCCCGTACCGCTGCGGAACTGGCTGTACGGGTAGAAGGCGCGCGAGACCAGCGGGGCGGCCGACGCCGGGAGCCGCCACGACACCGGCAGCCGGTGCTGCGGCAGGTGCGGGTTGTGCGCCAGCAGGGTGGAGACCGCCGACGCCGAAGGGTCGTAGGACAGCCCCGCCCACTGCTCGGCGCCGACCACGCTGAACGGGTCCAACTGCCCCGGGTCGCCCACGAACAGGGCCCGCTCGAACAGCCCGGCGACGGCCAGTAGCGCGTCCGAACGCATCTGGTAGGCCTCGTCCACGATGGCGTGCTCCCACGGCTCGACGTCCTTCACGTACGCCCACTTCGCCGCCGTGGACACGGTGATCGGCAGCTCCGCGAGCTCCCCCGGCTTGGCCGAGAGGGTGACCGAGGGCAACTCGCGCAGCGCCGGGTCGTAGGCGTCGCCCTCGCTGCTGTGCAGCCGGCCGACCTTCAGCTCCGGGTCCTTCTCGTGCAGCCGCAGCACCAGGTCGTCCACCTGGGCGTTGGTCTGCGCGACCACCATCAGCCGGCGTCCCGCGGCGGCCAGTTCGCGCGCGGCCCGCACCACCAGCGTGGACTTGCCGGCCCCGGGCGGGGAGTCGACGACGACACCCCGGTCGGCGCCGTGCAGGGTGTCGTGCAGGATGGCGGCGGTCGCCCGGGCGGCCGCCGCCCCCGGGTCGAAGGCGGTCAAAGGATGTCTCCGTCGGTGACCGGGTCGGGGAGGAGGAGCGCGGCGGTCGCCGATCCCGGCGGCCCGCCGTGCGTCCAGGGGGTGCGCTCCGGGTCCGGCAGCTTCGGGCCGCCGCGCGCGTCGTGCTCGAACAGCGTCCAGCAGAGCCGGTCGCCCTTCTCCGGCACCGTGCCCGGCGCCGGTTCCCGGCCCGAGCCCATCTTGTCGAGCAGCCGCAGCACGATGCCGCCGGACTCCTCGAAACCCACGAACTCGGCGGCCTGCGGACGTCCGTCCAGTGACCGGAACACCTTCCCGCCGCCCCCGTCGGCCAGTTGCGGCCGGTCCTCGGTGACCACCGTCACCAGCGGCCTCGGGCGCGGGCGCGCGGACTGCGTCCACTCCATGACCACTTCGGTCACCTCGCCCGCGAACGCCTCGCCCGCGAGCCGCCGCCCCGCCATCACCAGCGGGTCGTCCAGCGCCTCCTGGGCGTCGAGGCGCACCTGTTCCGTCTCCCGGGTGGCCAGCTTCTGCGCCGCCGTCACCGCGTCGTCGCGGCGCGGCTGCGGCGGCTCGCCCGCCCGTACCCGGTCGCGGTGGCCGGTGTACGACCAGCGGTCACGGGTCCAGCGTTCCGCGGTCCGCTCCCCGGCGGGCAGGGTGCGCAGCAGGTCCAGGGAGCGCCACACCGCGTCCCAGGTGGGGCGGAGCTGTCCGCCGACCAGCTCGCGCACCGACTGCTCGGCCCGCTCGGCGGCCTCCCGGCCGCCCGCGGCGCGCGCCGCGTCGTAGCGGGCCATCGCCGGGGCCAGCAGCTTGTTGTCGAAGGCCGGGTCGGTGGCGGGCCCGGCGGGCGGGACCAGCAGCTGCCCGTCCCGGTCGCGGGCCAGTTCCGCGCGCAGGGCGGCCTCCGCGCCGCTCTCCCCGTCGGGCGGGGCGATCCAGGCCAGCAGGGCGCCCAGGTGCTGGTCCTCCACGCTGCTCTGCCCGGTCGCCCAGTGCCGGGCGAGCAGTTCGGCCGCCGACAGCAGGAGGGCGGAGCCGGGTACCCGGGAGCGTTCCGCGAGGTGCGTGAACCAGCGGCCAAGCAAGGGAACTTGGGTCGGGACCGGGTAGGGGTTCTCCGGGTCGTCCTCGGCGGTGCGCCGGAACCGCATCGACCGCCCGAGCAGCCGGACGTACTCCACGCCCGCCCGGCTCGGCACGATCAGCTGCGGCGCGTCCACGCACAGCTCCGTCTCCACCTTGACCCGCTTGCCGCTCTCCGGGTCGGTCTCGGTGCGCTCGGCCGGCTCGACCGCATCGGCGTACCCGTCGATGTACGGCATCACCTGCCGCGCCAGCTCCGCCAGGAACTCCCAGCGCAGGTCCCGGTCGCGCGGCTGCGGTATGACCAGCAGGCACGGGTCGTTCCGGTCGGTGCCGACCAGCGCGCCGAGCGGCGCACCGGCCTCACCGGAGGTCGTCAGCGGTACGAGGACCAGCGGGCGCTCGCTCAGGTGCCGGTGCCGTACGGTCGCCAGGGCCCGGGCCCGGCCCGCGCGGACCGCCTCCAGCCGGGCGAGGGTGGTCAGCAGGGGCATGCGGAGTCCTCCGACGGGGTGCGGGCGGGCGCGAGCGCCAGGGCCTCGGCCCGCAGCCGGGCGGCCTGGCGCAGCGCGGCCGCGGCCGGGTCCTCGGCGGGTCCGGCTCCGGCGGCGGCCGCCAGGGCCTCCCCGACGGTGCCCAGCCCGCCCAGCTCGGCCCGCAGCGACCGGCCGAGGGCGCCCACCTCGTCGGCGGCGCGGGCCCGCCCGCGGCAGTGGAAGGCCAGCTCGCAGGCGGCCAGGCACTCGGGGGCGTAGGCGGCGGGGACGGCCGAGACGGCCTCGGTGAGCTCCCCGGCCGGCCGGGCGGGGTCGAAGCACAGGCCCGCGGGCAGCAGGGCGGCCAGCTCCTCGACCCGGGTGAGCCGCTCCAGCTGGCGCCGGGTGACGGAACGCTCCCGGCGGACGTCGACCAGTGCGGCGGTCGGGAGGTTGGAGAAGTCCTTCGGGCAGACCAGCACCACCTGGTGGCCCACCGTGGCCCCGGGCAGCTTCCCGGCGGTGCTCTCCAGGGCCAGTACGTACACGGCGGCCTGCCGGGCCGCGGCGCCGACCTTCGCCGGGTCGGCGCTCCCGTCGATCATCGGGAACGACTTGATCTCCACCACCGTCCAGCGGCCGTCGGGGTGCACGACGACGGCGTCCGGCTCCAGGTACGCGGGGGAGCCCGCCACCTCCAGGGCCAGCATCGGGTGGTCCAGCAGCGTCCAGGCGCCGGCGGCCGTCGCCTCGCGCAGCGCGAGCGCGGTGCGGGCGGCGCGGCCCTGGGGGCCGGCGGCGGTGAGGTCGGGGACGAGGGCGGCCGGGCCGGGCGGGCCGGGCGGCTCGGCTCCGGCGCCGAGGCGCTCGTACACCAGGCGCAGCAGCTCCGCTCCGCCGTCGCCCTTGACCTTGGCCTCGAAGGAGTTCCCCCGGATGATGGCGAACTGCGACTGCCCGAAGGCGGAGGGCGAGCCGAGGGCCGCGGCGAGGGCCGTCTTGTCCACGCCGGCACCGTCGAGCAGGGCCCGTCTGCCGCAGCCGGGGTTGGCGGCGAGGGCGGCGAGCGCGCGGGCGTCGAGCGGCCGGGGCGGCACGGCCGGGCCGCGCAGGTCGGCGAGCCGCTGCCGCAGGGGTGGCGTCTGCGGTGTCGTCTGCGGAGGGACGCTGGGCGGGTAGGAGCTCACGGGCGGAAGTGTCCCATCCGCCACTGACAATCGTGGCCCTACGGCCGAAATCCGGCTGCGTCGCGGCAACGGAACGGTGGTCCGGGGCGGGACGCGGCGCGGTGGCCCTTCCCCGCGTCATGGATGATGGACGGACGCATCCGTCCCGATTTACGGGTGTTTCCGTACATCGGTGTATCGATCCATCCGGACCGGGAGAAAAGCACATGGCCCCCCGCATCCTGCTGGCCCGCCACGGCCAGACGGCGTGGTCCCAGCTCGGCAAGCACACCGGCCGCACGGACGTGCCGCTGCTGGAGGAGGGCCGGCAGGGCGCGAAGCTGCTCGGCGAGCGGCTGGCGCGGGACCCGTGGGCGGGCCTGCGCGGCCTGGAGGTGCGCACCAGCCCGCTGGTCCGGGCCAGCGAGAGCTGTGACCTGGCGGGCTTCGGGGCGCAGGCCGAGCCGTGGGACACGCTGATGGAGTGGGACTACGGCGACTACGAGGGCATGACCCCGGCCGAGATCCAGGCGGTCCGGCCGGGCTGGCTCATCTGGCGCGACGGGGTGCCGGGCGGCGAGTCCGTCGCCGATGTCGCGGCCCGCGCGGACGAGGTCGTCGCCTGGGCCCGCTCGGCCGAGCGGGACGTCCTGCTCTTCGCGCACGGCCACATCCTGCGCACCCTCGCCGCCCGCTGGCTCGGCTTCGAGGCCTCCTTCGGCGCCCGCATCCGGCTGGACCCCACCTCCCTGTCGGTACTGGGCTGGGCCTACGGCGCCCCGGCGCTGGAACGCTGGAACGACACGGGCCACCTGGACGGGTAGCGTGGTCCGCCAAGTGCCGTGAGGGACGACGCGTTCGGCCGCGGGATGAGCGGATCGTCCGCATGACGGTCACTTCTGTGGTGCTGCGGCGCCAGGTCGACGACCTGGAACAGGCCCTGCCCTGCTGCGAGAAGCTGACGGGGCGGACACCGGCCCGGTTCGCCGGGGTCAGCGCCACCCTAGGCGTCGCCGGCCTCGACGCGGTGGTGGCTACGGGGGTGGACGCCGGGGCGGAGCTGATCGGCGCTCCCGCGGACATCTCCAACGGGCGCCGGTCCGTACTGCGCCATCCCGACGGCGCGGTGTACGAGTACGTCGGCAGCTGACCCGGCCGCGCCGCTCAGGGCGCCGACTGGCGGGACAGGAACGCCGCCACGCGCGGGGAGCGCTGGTGGGGGAGCAAGGCGCGGGCCGTCGTCGCCAGCATGGAGCGGATCCGCGTCGACTGGACCTCGGCGAGCAGGTCCAGCACCCGGCCCCCCGCCCAGGCGGCCTCGTCGGGCGCCCCCGCGTGGGCCAGGTCGCCGGCCAGTTCGGCGGTGTAGAAGGCCACGTTCCGCGCGAAGTGCGGGTCCTGGAGGTCCGCCGCGCGCCGGGCGTGCCGGGCCGCGCGCGCGTGCTCTCCGAGCGCGGCCCAGCACCGGGACTCCAGGGACTCGAGTTCGGCCTCGCCGAAGAAGCTCATCCACTCCGGGTCGGCGGCCGCCGCGCCCCGTGCGAACTCCGTGTGCGCCCGGGCCAGCGCCTCCTCGCAGGACTTCCGCTCGCCCAGCCCCGCCCAGCCGCCCGCCTCCCGCAGCGCGAGGAGCGAGAGCAGTCGCGGGGAGCCCAGCGAACGCGCGGCGCGGCGGCCCGCCTGGGCGGCGCGCACCGACTCGCGTGGCCGCCCGCAGTCCCGGGCCAGGAACGCCATGTTGCTGAAGGCGTGCGCCTCCAGGGCCGCGTTCCCCGCCACCCGGGCCGTCGCCAGCGCCTCCGCGTAGTGCGAGCGGGCGTCTTCGAAGCGGCCCGAGTCGTGGGCCAGCCAGCCCACCGAGACGGCCAGTTCGCCGGCGCCCGCGTGCAGCCGGTCCTCGGTCGACTGGCGGGTGGCCCCCGCATCGAGCAACGCGTAGGCGGCGCGCAGCGGTTCGGCCGCCCGCCGGTAGAGGGCGTCGGCGCCGTGCCGGTCGTCCAGCAGCCGGATCTGGCGTACGGCGTCCTCGACGGCGGCGGCCTCCGCCGCCCCGGCGCGGGACGGCGGCCGGCGCGAGTCGCCGGGCACGGTGAGGCCGAGCGTCGCGGCCGCCACGGTCGCGGAGCCGCCGGCCATGAACGCGCGACGCAGCACGTCACTCTCCTTGGAACGGTGGAGGAGGTGGGAGGGGGAGGGGGCGGACGGCGCCGGTGCGGTGCGCCGTCCCGAGCGGCCGCGTACCGACTCGCGCGGGCAGAACCCGAGATCGGCCGGCGTACGGCCGGGGAACATGTGCAGGAACACCCGCTCGTAGGCGTAGTTGGGGCAGCGGATCTCCCCCGACTCGACCCGGCCGATGTAACGGGCGTCGCAGGAAACCGTTTCGCCGATCTCTCGTGCCGCGCGGCGCACCATGGCCGCGAACTCTGCTGGGGAGCGGGCGCCGCGCAGCCGCCGGAACGCGGTGTTGGGTGAGTGGGTGGACGCCGCCATGGACGTGGCCTCTCTGGACTTCGGGCTTTGTACACACTGGTGCCCGGCGGGCACGAACGTACCGCCGCCGGAGGACCGTTCATGCGATGTTTGCCTACAAAACGGATATCTCACCCGCGATCTGCCATGAACTGCCATCCTTTGCGGCAACGTTGCGCCGCACCCGTTGACGTTCCGCCGCGTTGAACCCATGCGGAGTGGCTCGTACGCGGATCGAGGAGGGGTTCCCTTGATGGAGGGCGGCATGGAGAGCACTGGAACGAACACCGCGCCCCGGCCGGGCGCAGCCCTGACCGCGGGAGGGCCGGCCGACGCGCCCGACCTGGTGACCGTGCCCACCCGCCAGGGCCTGGAGGCGGTCGACATCATCCGCCGGGCGACCGGCCGCACCGCCCCCGGGGTCGGCCCCGTCCTGCACGACGGCTCCGGCGACACCCTGGGCTTCCTCGTCCCGCCCGGCACCGCCGACGCCTGGGACCTGCCGGGCAGCGCCTGTACGCAGACCAACGGGCGGGGCATGCGCTTCGGCGACCTCGTCGGCGGCGCCGCGGACGCCCCGCCCGCGCCCGGGGACACCGCCTGGCTGCTGCCGCCGGAAGCCGTGGGCCCGGTCACCGACCCCGAGGTGCTGCGCGCCGCGCTCGGCGAGGCGGCCCGGCTGATCGAGGCGGCGGACAACTGTCGCTGAGCCGCTGACCAGCCAAGACGCCCACGGGCCAGGCCCGCCGGCCGGGCGCGCCGGTCATAATGGGGCAATGGCAGGTAAGAGCAGGGGCAAGCGGCGCGGGGCCGACGAGGCGCTCGTCGGGCAGGTGGACGGCGGTCTGGCGGAGCTGGCGCCCGACCGCGAGCGCGCCCGGGCCTGGACCCTGCTCATCGACGGCGCCCCGCAGTCACACGTCGACCTGGCCGACCCGCTCCACCTGGACTTCGCCTACCAGCGGCGGATCGGCCACCTCATCGACCTCGCCGCGCCCGCCCGCCGTCCGCTGAACGTGGTGCACCTGGGCGGCGGAGCGCTGACCCTGGCCCGCTACACCGCCGCGAGCCGCCCCCGCTCCACCCAGCAGGTGGTGGAGATCGACGCCGCCCTGGTGGCCTTCGTACGCGAACACCTGCCGCTGGACCCGCAGACGCGGGTCCGGATCCGGGCGGTGGACGCGCGGGCCGGGCTGGCCAAGGTGCCGGACGGCTGGGCGGACCTGGTCATCGCGGACGTGTTCAGCGGCTCCCGCACCCCCGCCCACCTGACCAGCACCGAGTTCCTGGACGACGTACGCCGGGCCCTGGCGCCGGCCGGGTGGTACGTGGCGAACCTGACGGACGGGCCGCCGCTCGCGCACCTGCGCGGCCAGATCGCCACCGCCGCCTCCCGGTTCGCCGAACTGGCCCTGGCCGCGGACCCGGTGGTGTGGCGGGGGAAACGTTTCGGCAACGCGGTCCTCGTCGCCGCCGACCGGGAGCTGCCCGTCGCGGAGTTCACCCGGCGGGTGGCGAGCGACCCGCATCCCGGGCGGGTGGAGCACGGCCGGGCCCTGGCGGACTTCGCGGGCGGCGCGGCCCCCGTCGCGGACGCCTCGGCGGTGGCCTCGCCGGAGCCCCCGCCGTCGGTGTTCCGCTAGCCTTCCCCGGCCGCCGTCGCGCGCAGGCGGCGTTTGTCCGGCTTGCCGCGGTCCGTCAAGGGCAGGGCCGGCACCCAGAACACCGCCGTAGGCCGGTGGCCGGGAGCCAGCTCGGCGGCCACCAGCGCGCACGCCTCGGCGGCGGCCCCGTCGCCGGGGGCGTGCCCCGGGGCGGGGACGAGGAAGGCGCACACCTGCTCGCCGGTGACCGGGTCCGGCCGGCCGACCACCGCCGCCCCGCCCACCGCGGGGTGCCGGGTCAGGGCCGCCTCCACCGGGCCGCAGTAGATGTTCTCCCCGTCCACCATCACCACGTCCTTGGCCCGGTCGTCGAGGTACAGGTAGCCGTCCGCGCCGAGGTGCCCGAGGTCCCCCGTCCGCAGCCAGGCGTCGCGCAGCACCCCGGCCGTCAGCCCGGGCCGTTTCCAGTAGCCGGCCATCACCGTCCGGGAGCGCACCCACACCTCACCGGTGGTGCCGGGCGGGAGCGCCACCTCGTCCGTGCCGCGCACCTCCACCTCGACCCCGGGGGCGGGCCGCCCGACCGACCCCAGCAGCTCGGGGCGGGTGGCCCGGGCGGCGTCGTGGTCGGCCTCCGAGAGCCGGCAGACGACCCCGGCCTCGTTCATCCCGTACCCCTGGCGCCAGCGCACGCCGGGACCCCAGCGGGTCAGGGCCTGGCGCAGCCGCTCCGGGGCGATGGGGGAGTCGCCGTACGAGACGCGCTCCAGGCCGGGCACGCCCGCGGCGGTCACCGGGTCGTCCAGCAGCCGGTACACCATCGAGGTGGTCAGGTACGTGGAGACGGGCGCGAGCCGTCGGCACGCGGCGGCGAACCCGCGCGGGACGAACGGGCCGCCGAGGACCTCCGAGCGGCCGCCCGCCCGCAGCTGCTCCAGGCAGCGGCCCCCCGAGCGCTGGGCCAGGGAGGTCACCGACAGGTACACCGTGTCCGCGCTCCGGGCGGCGTCCCGGGCCGCCAGCGCGGCGAACGTGGAGGCGATCCCCTTGGGCCGCCCGGTCGTACCGCCCGTGTAGGTCACCCGGGCCACGTCCTCCTCGCGCGCCCGCACCGGCACGGGCCGCGCCGCGCGGGCGGCGGCCCGCTCCAGCAGCGCCGCGAGGGTGGTCCGCGCGGCACCGGTGTCCGGGACCGGGGTGTCGTGGACGACCAGGACCGGCTCGCAGTCCCGCAGCAGGAAGTCCAGCCCGTGGGTGGCCGGCCCCACGCTCACCTGGGTCAGCCGCGCCCCCAGCACGTGCGCGGCCAGCCGCACCAGCAGCGCCTCGTACCGGTTCCCGGCCGTCACACAGGCCAGCCCCGTCCCGCGCCGCACGCCGAGCTCCTCCAGGGCGCCCGCCAGCCGGTACGTCCAGGCCAGCACGTCGGCGTACGACAGCAGCACCGGACCGGCGCCGATCGCGGGCGCGGCGCCGTACCGCTCGCACGCCCCGACCAGCTCCGTGACGTACCGCGCCCCATCAGCCATGCCCACCGCTCCCGCCGTCCGCCGCGCGCCCGTATCCCTACCGTTCGTCCAGCTGCACGCGCGGCGCCTCGTTGTACCAGGTGCAGAACACCGATACCTCGCGGCCGTCACGGGTGAAGGTGACCCGGATCCAGTAGTCCTGCTTCCACACCTGCATGCGCCAGCCGCCCGCGGGGGTCGCGGAGACCAGCTCGGCCGAGGAGTCGCCGAGGTCGAAGACCACCCGGCCGCCCGAGACCGTGTACCCCTTCACGTCCCCCGGCTCCTCGCCCGCCGCCCGGCGCGGCGGCTGCGGGGCCGCCGGCCTGGCGGCGGACGGCGAGGGCGTCACGGAGGCGGCCCCGGACGGGGACGGCGAAGGGGAACCGGACGCGGACGCCGGCGGGTCCGGGGGCGCGGGCACCGGCGCCTGCGAACCCTGCGTGGCGGAGGACAGCGGCAATGCGGCCAGCGGAACGGCGCGCGGCGGATCGTAGGCCGTTCCGGACATGACGGTGTGAACGCCCCACCACGACAGCGTCACCGCCGCCCCCGTGGCGAGCGTCCAGGCGAACGCGTGCAGAAGTCCCCGGTGCATCAGGGCACATACTGCACCACCCGCCCCAAGGGTGGACCGACACCCCGCCCGGTCGCCCGGATGGACTACGGTGCCGCCATGGCAAGTGTGCTCGTGGTCGAGGACGACCAGTTCGTACGATCCGCCCTCATCCGGCACCTGACCGACGCCTCCCACACCGTGCGCAGCGTCGGCACGGCCCTGGAGGCGCTGCGCGAAGTCGCCCACCACCGCTTCGACGTGGTCATCCTGGACCTCGGCCTGCCCGACCTCGACGGGTCCGAGGCGCTCAAGATGCTGCGCGGCATCACCGACGTACCGGTCATCATCGCGACCGCCCGGGACGACGAGGCCGAGATCGTCCGCCTGCTCAACGACGGCGCCGACGACTACCTCACCAAGCCCTTCTCGGTGGAGCACCTGTCCGCCCGGATGGCCGCCGTGCTGCGCCGCTCCCGGGCCGCCGGGGCCGAACCGCCCTCGCGCGTCCTGCGGGTGGGCGGCCTCGCCATCGACCCGCTGCGCCGCCAGGCCGAGCTCGACGGCGCGGTACTGGACCTGACCCGCCGGGAGTTCGACCTGCTGGCCTTCCTCGCCGGGCGCCCCGGGGTCGTGGTGGCCCGGCGCGAGCTGCTCGCCGAGGTGTGGCAGCAGTCGTACGGGGACGACCAGACCATCGACGTCCACCTGTCCTGGCTGCGCCGCAAGCTCGGCGAGACCGCCGCCAGCCCCCGCTACCTGCACACCCTGCGCGGGGTCGGGGTCAAGCTGGAGCCACCGCGGTGAGGCGGCAGCCGTGAGGTGGGCGCTGGTCAAGGTGTGCCTCGCCGTCACCGCCATGGTGGTCATCGCGTTCGCCGTGCCGCTCGGGCTGGTGGTCAAGGAGATGGCCAGCGACCGGGCGTTCTCCAACGCCGAACGGCAGGCCGCGAGCATGGCGCCGACCCTGTCCATCACCACCGATCCCGGCCAGCTGCGCAAGGCGGTCGAGTCCACCCTGATGGGCGCCGCCCAGCGGATGGCCGTCCACGTCCCGCCGGTCGGCGGCCGCCCGGCGGTCGACATCGGCGCGGGCTGGGCGGGGCCGCACGCCGTGGAGGAGACCCGGCGGATGGGCCGCGCCACGACCGCCTCGGTGGCGGGCGGCGGATCGGCGCTGCTCCAGCCGACCGCGCTCGGCTCCGGCGACATCGCGGTGATCGAGATCTACGTACCGGAGCGCGAGGTCAGCAACGGCGTCACCACCGCCTGGCTGGTGCTCGCCGGGGTCGGGCTCGCCCTGATCGTGGGCTCGGTGGCGGTCGCGGACCGGCTCGGCGCCCGTCTGGTACGGCCGGCGGAACGGCTCGCGGACGCCGCGCACCGGCTGGGGCAGGGGCGGCTCGGGGTGCGCGTACCGGAACAGGGGCCGAAGGAACTGCGCTCGGCGGCCGTCGCGTTCAACGCGATGGCGGACCAGGTGGTGGAACTCCTGGCCAACGAGCGGGAGCTGGCGGCCGACCTCTCGCACCGGCTGCGGACCCCGCTGACGGTGCTGCGGCTCAACGCGGCCTCGCTCGGGGACGGCCCGGCCGCCGAGCAGACCCGGGAGGCCGTGGAGCAGCTGGAGCGGGAGGTCGACACCATCATCCGTACCGCCCGCGAGCAGCGCGCCCCGGCCGTCGCGGGCGGCCCCGGGGCGGGGGCCGGGTGCGACGCCTCGGAGGTGATCCGCGACCGGATGGCGTTCTGGTCGGCGCTCGCGGAGGACGAGGGGCGCGAGGTCCGCCTCGCCGGGGTGGAGCGTCCCGTACGGATCCCGGTGGCCCGGCCCGAGCTGGCGGCCGCCCTGGACGCCCTGCTGGGCAACGTCTTCCGGCACACCCCCGAGGGCACCCCCTTCGCGGTCGACGTGCACGACGCGGGCGACGCCGTGATCGTGCTCGTCTCGGACGCCGGTTCCGGGATCGCCGACCCGGACGCGGCCCTGCGGCGCGGCAACGACGGCGGCCGGGACGGCTCCACGGGGCTCGGCCTGGACATCGTGCGCCGGGTCGCGGAGTCTACGGGCGGCGACGTCCGGCTGGGCCGCTCGGTGCTCGGCGGCACCGAGGTGCGGATGTGGATCGCCCTGGACGGCCGGACGCGGGGCGGGGGCCGTCGCAGCCGCCGCAAAGCGCGCGGAGCCAAGTAGGCGGAGTGCGCCCCGGACGGCGGTGCACGGGTTGCCGCCCCCACCGGCGGCCCGGAGGGTGGCCGGTGAACGGCCGACCCGCCACCACCACCGAAGGGGCCCCGATGCGCGTCATGCTCCGCGCCCACATGGACACCGCCGCCTCCAACGAGGCGATCAAGGCCGGCTCTCCCCCGGCGGCCATCCGCAAGCTGCTGGACACCCTCAAGCCGGAGTCCGCCTACTTCGGCCTCTCCGAGGGCGTCCGCTCGTGCTGGATCGTCTTCGACATGCAGGACAGCTCCCAGTTGCCGGCGATCGCCGAGGACCTGTTCGGCCAGCTGGGCGCCGAGCTGGAGATCTGTCCCGTCATGACCCCCGAGGACCTGGCCAAGGGGTCCCAGGCCATCTCCCGCTGAGCACCGCTCCCGTCGCCGGCCCGCACGGGCGACGGCGGGACGCCCGCCCCGGCGGTCCCCGGTCAGTCGAGCCGGCCCGTGCGGGCCACGGCGGCGTACCAGCGGGCGCTGGAGCGCGGGGTGCGGGCCTGGGTCTCGTAGTCGACGTGGACGATGCCGAACCGCTTGGCGTACCCGTGGGCCCACTCGAAGTTGTCCATCAGCGACCACAGGAAGTACCCCTCCACCGGAGCGCCGTCCGCGATGGCGCCGTGGACCGCCGCGAGGTGCTCGCGCACGTACCGGATGCGCTGGGGGTCGTGCAGGTCGGGGGCGCAGGCGGCGCCGTTCTCGGTGACCAGCAGCGGCAGGCCCGGTGCCTCGCGGGAGAAGCGCACCAGCAGGTCGTGCAGGCCGCTGGGGTCGATCGACCAGCCCATGTCGGTCAGCTCGCCCGGCGGCTGGTGGAAGGCGACCGAATCCGCCCCCGGCCAGGGCGTGTGGCCGCCGGCGCCGTGCCCGTCCGCCCGGGGGCCGCCCGGGCCGGCCGCCGACACCACCGCCGGGGTGTAGTAGTTGACCCCGAGGAAGCCCAGCGGCTGCCGGATCAAGGCCTCGTCACCGGGCCGGACGAACGCCCAGTCCGTCACTTCGGCGGTGTCCTCCAGCAGGTCCTGCGGGTAGCCGCCGTGCAGCAGCGGCCCGGTGAAGATCCTGTTCGCCAGTGCGTCGATCCGGCGGGCCGCGTCCGCGTCGGCCGCCGATCCGGTCAGCGGCCGCACCGCGCTCGGGTTGAGCGCGATGCCGGCCCTCGCCGAGGACGGCAGGACGGCCGCCGCCAGGCCGTGCGCGAGGTTCAGGTGGTGCGCGGCGCGCAGTGAGTCGGCGGGGGAGGTGCGGCCGGGGGCGTGGACCCCGGCGGCGTAACCCAGGAAGGCGCTGCACCAGGGCTCGTTGAGCGTCGTCCACAGCCCGACCCGGTCGCCCAGCGCCCGCCCGACCTGCTCGGCGTACGCGGCGAAGGCGTAGGCGCTCTCGCGCTCCGGCCAGCCGCCCGCGTCCTCCAGCTCCTGCGGCAGGTCCCAGTGGTACAGGGTCGGGCAGGGCTGGATCCCGTGCGCGAGCAGCTCGTCCACGAGCGCGTCGTAGAAGCCGATCCCGCCCGCGCGCACCCGGGGCCAGGACACCGAGAACCGGTAGGCGCCGAGCCCCAGTCCGGCCATGAGCGCCACGTCCTCGCGCCACAGCCGCAGGTGGTCCGCCGCCACGTCCCCGGTGTCACCGCCGCGCACCTTGCCCGGCGTGCGGCAGAAGGTGTCCCAGATGCACGGGCCGCGCGATCCTGCGCCGCCCTCGATCTGGAACGCCGCCGTGGCCGCGCCCCACAGGAACCCCTCGGGGAACTCCATCGCGCTCAACCCTTCACCGCCCCCTGCATGATGCCGCCGACGATGTGGCGGCCGAAGACCAGGAACACCAGCAGCAGCGGGAGCGTGCCCAGCAGCGCCCCCGCCATGATCACGGACTGGTCGGGGATGTAGCCGCGGCCCAGTCCGGTCAGGGCCACCTGCACCGTCGGACTGCCGTTCTGCGTCAGCGCGATGATCGGCCAGAAGAAGTCGTTCCAGGTCATCACGAAGGTCAGCATCCCCAGCACCGCCATCGCCGGGCGGGCGGCGGGGAACACCACGTGCCACACGATCCGCAGCGAACTCGCCCCGTCCGTCCGCGCCGCCTCCACCAGTTCCACCGGCAGCGCCTGCGCCAGGTACTGCCGCATGAAGAACACCCCGAAGGCGGACACCAGCGCCGGCAGGACCACTGCCTGGAGCCGGTCCGTCCACGACAGCTCGGCGATCAGCATGTACAGCGGTACGACGCTCAGCTGCGGCGGGATCAGCATCGTCGCCACCACCAGCGCCAGCAGCCCGCGGCTGCCCCGGAACCGCAGCCGCGCGAACGCGAAGCCCGCCAGCGTGGACAGCAGCACGGTCCCCGCCGCGACCGTGCCCGCGACCACCAGCGTGTTCAGCAGGGCGGTGCCCATGCGGGCGTCGGTCCAGGCGATCGACAGGTTGCGGCCCAGGTTCCCGCCGAACCAGAACGGCGGCGGGGTCTGCGCGAGCCGGGTGTTGGTGCGGGAGGCCGCGATCGCCGTCCACACCAGGGGGAAGAGGGAACCGGCGGTGAACAGCGCCAGGACGACGTACGTGGGTTTGCCCGCGCGCAGGACCTTCACCGGGAACCTCCCCGCACCAGCCGGGCCGCGCCCGCGACCAGCAGCAGCATCAGGAACATCGCCCACGCGATCGCCGAGGCCCGCCCCAGGTGCAGGTTCACCCAGCCCTGCTCGTACAGGTACAGACCCAGCGTCTGGAACTGGTGGTCGGAACCGCCCGTCGCCCCCGACCCGCCGTTGAACAGCAGCGGCTCGCCGAACAGCTGGGTGGCCCCGATGGTGGACACCACACACGTGAAGAAGATCGTCGGACGCAGCGAGGGCACCGTCACGTGCCGGAACTGCTGCCACCGCGAGGCCCCGTCCAGCGCGGCGGACTCGTACAGGTCCCCGGGGATCGCCTGCATGGCCGCCAGGTAGATCAGCGCGTTGTACCCGGTCCACCGCCACACCACGATCGTGGACACCGCCACCTGGGAGGCCAGGGTGCCGTTCTGCCAGTCCACCGGACCGAACCCGACCGCCGACAGCGCCCAGTTGACCATGCCGTGGTCCCGGCCGAAGAGCAGCACGAACACGAGCGTGGCGGCGGCCACGGAGGTCGCGTACGGGGTCAGCACCGCGACCCGGAAGAACGCCGAGCCCCGCAGCCGGTGGTTCAGCAGGTGTGCCAGGCCCAGTGCGATCAGCAGCTGCGGCACGGTCGACAGCAGCCCGATGGTGACCGTATTGCGCAGCGCGTTCCAGAAGAACGCGTCGTCCCACAGCCGGGTGAAGTTCCGCAGCCCCACCCACGTCATCGAGTCCGGGTCGGTCAGCTCCACCTGGTGCAGCGCCGCCCACCCCGTGTACAGCAACGGGAAGAGCCCGAAGGCGGTGAAGAAGAGGAAGAAGGGCGCCACGAAGGCGTACGGGCTCAGGCGCAGGTCCCACCGGTAGCGGCGCGAGCGCCACAGCTGGCCCCGGCCGCCCGCGTCCGCCCCCGCCGAGGGGGTGGACGCGGGCGACAGGAGGACGGTCTCGTCGGTCACCGCCGCCTCACTGGTCCAGGGCGTTGTCGATCGCCGCCACCGCGGCGTCCCAGCCCTCCTGCGCCGACCGGCCCTTCTGGTCGACCTGGAGCATCCCGATGTCCGCGAGGTTCTGCGCGATGACCAGGTCCTTGGGGCCGAGCACGGTCACCGGCACGCCCTCGGCGGCCCGGGCGAAGATCTCCCCGATCGGGGCGTCGCCGAAGTACGCGTGGTGCGCCCCGGCCACCGTCGGCAGCTTGTACGCGGCGCTCGCGCTCGGGAAGCTCCCGCGCTTCTCGAACAGCTTCGCCTGCTGCGCAGGTGCCGTCAGCCAGGCGGCCAGCTTCGCCGCCTCCTGGGCGTGCCTGCCCGCCTTGGGCACCACCAGGAACGAACCGCCCCAGTTGCTCGGCTTCGGGGCCGCCGCCACGTCCCACTTGTCCTTGCCGTCCGGGCCCGCCTTGTCCTGGATGTAGCCGAGCATCCAGGCCGGGCAGGAGACGGTCGCGAAGCCGCCGTTGGAGAAGCCCTGGTCCCAGGCCGGGGTGAACTGCTGGAGCTTCGCGCTCAGCCCTTCGGAGGCGAACCGGGCCGCCAGGTCGAAGGCGCCGCGCACCGCGGGGTTCGTCTTGTAGACGACCTTGCCCTGGCCGTCGTAGAACCGCTGGGCGTAGCCGCCGGTGACGGCCGCCATCACGCCGGAGGCCGAGTCGACGAACGCCTTGCCGTCGCCCGCCTTCGCCTTGTAGGCCTTGCCCGTCTCCAGGTACTTGTTCCAGTCGCCCGCCCAGAGCGCGCCGACCGCCGTCCGGTCGGTGGGCAGTCCGGCCGCCGCGAAGAGGTCCTTGCGGTAGCAGATGCCCTCGGGGCCGATGTCGGTGCCCAGCCCGACGGTGGCGCCGCCCTTGGCGGTGCCCTGCGCCCACTTCCACGGCAGGTACGCCGCCTTGTCCACACCGGGCGCCTTGCCGAGGTCGACGAGCTTGTCCGCCTGCGTCGCGGTGATCTCCGCGATGTTGTTGACCTCGACGGCCTGGATGTCGGCGAGGCCGCTGCCGGTGCCCAGGTGCGTGAGCAACTGCGGGTAGTAGTTCTCGTTGCGCTCGATGGAGGTCTGCTCGATCCGCACGCCCGGGTTCTGCGCCATGTACTCGTCGTAGAGGCCGGCCTCCTTGAGCCCGAACGCGCCGAACACCCCGACGGTGAGGGTCGTGGTCGCCTTGCCGCCGGCCCGGGCGCCCGGGCCCGGGGGGTCGGCGGCGTCCTGGGAGCAGCCCGCGAGGAGCAGGGCCGCCGCGGCGGCGACGGCCAGGGCTCTGAGGGGCGTGGGGCAGTGGGGCCGGGATCGGGCTCGCATCAGGATCCTCCTGGAAGGACAGGACGTGCCGGGTGTCGTGTGCCACAGTGTGGGAGCGCTCCCACGATCGTCAAGAGGCGGTCGAGAGGTAGATTCACAGCCGGGAGGAAGCCATGAGCGGGCAAGGGCGCAGCGGGGGACGGCCGACCCTGGAGGAGGTCGCGGTCCGGGCCGGGGTGGGACGCGGCACCGTCTCCCGGGTGATCAACGGATCCGCCAGGGTCAGCGAGCACACCAGGGCCGTAGTGGAGGCCGCCGTCGCCGAACTCGGATACGTGCCCAACCGCGCGGCCCGGGCCCTCGCCGCCAACCGTACGGACGCCATCGCCCTCGTCATCCCCGAACCCGAGGCCCGCTTCTTCGCCGAGCCCTACTTCTCCGATGTGGTGCGGGGCGTCGGCGCGACCCTCGCCGAGACCGACGTCCAGCTGGTGCTCACCCTCGCGGGCGGCGAGCGGGAGCGCCGTCGGCTGGCCCAGTACCTGTCCGGCCACCGCGTCGACGGGGTGCTGCTGGTCTCCGTGCACGCCGGGGACCCGCTGCCGGAGCTGCTGGCCGAGCTGGGCATCCCGGCGGTGATCAGCGGCCGCCGCTCGGCCGCCGAGGCGCTGCCCTGCGTGGACTCGGACAACCTGGCGGGCGCCGCCGGGGCCGTGCGCCACCTCCTCGGCCGGGGCCGGCGGGCGATAGCCACCATCACCGGGCCGCTGGACGTGTACGGGGCCCAGTGCCGCCTCGACGGATACCGGCAGGCCCTCGCCGCCGCCGGGCACCCCGCGGACGAGCTGCTGGTCGCCACCGGTGACTTCACCGAGGAGGGCGGCCGGCGGGCCATGCGCGAGCTGCTGGAGCGCCGCCCCGCCCTGGACGCCGTCTTCGCCGCCTCGGACGTCATGGCGGCGGGTGCCCGGCTGGAGCTGCGGGCCGCGGGGCGCCGGGTACCCGAGGACGTGGCGCTGGTGGGCTTCGACGACTCTGTGGTCGCCCGGCACATGGACCCGCCGCTGACCAGCGTGCGCCAGCCGATCGAGGAGATGGGCCGGACCATGGCGCGGGTGCTGCTGGAGCGGATCGCGGGCGGCCCGGCGGACGCCGCCGTGGTGCTGCCGACCGAGCTGGTGGTCCGGGAGTCGTCCTGACGCGCCGGACATGCGGAAGGCCCCGGCCGCTTCCGCGTACCGGGGCCTTCCCACAGGGTGAGTGACGGGACTTGAACCCGCGGCCACCTGGACCACAACCAGGTGCTCTACCAACTGAGCTACACCCACCATGCCCGGTCGCGTGAGCGACCGGCCGAAGAAAAGGGTACAGGGTCCGGGAGGGTGCTCGCTCCCCCCTTTCCCCGTACCCCCCCCTCCGGCAGACCACGGCGGGCCCGTCCACCGGCCCTATTCGCCGGCGACGACGTACTTGGCGGCGATGGTGCGGGCCGTGTCGGAGTCGGGTCCGGGCTGCGGGACGAACACCGCCTCGCGGTAGTAGCGCAGCTCGGCGATGGACTCCTTGATGTCCGCGAGCGCCCGGTGGTTTCCGTTCTTCGGCGGACTGTTGAAGTAGGCCCGCGGGTACCAGCGGCGCGCCAGCTCCTTGACCGAGGACACGTCCACGATCCGGTAGTGCAGGTAGGACTCCAGCGCGGCCATGTCCCGCAGCAGGAAACCGCGGTCGGTGCCGACCGAGTTCCCGCACAGCGGCGCCTTGCCGGGCTCCTTGACGTGCTCCCGTACGTACGCCATGACCTGTGCCTCGGCGTCCGCCAGGGTGGTTCCGCCGGCCAGCTCGTCGAGCAGGCCGGATGCGGTGTGCATCTGGCGCACCACGTCGGGCATGGTCTCCAGGGCCGCGTCCGGCGGGCGGATCACGATGTCCACGCCTTCGCCGAGCACGTTGAGCTCCGAGTCGGTGACCAGTGCGGCCACCTCGATAAGTGCGTCGTCCGTCAACGAGAGCCCGGTCATCTCGCAGTCGATCCACACCATGCGATCGTTCATGGGCCCCAGCTTAGGGGGTCTGCGCCGGATCAGGGCCGGCCCCGGGGCCCGCGGTACCGCGGCCGGCCGCGCGACGCGAAGGTCCCCCGCATCGGGGACGGCCGATGTGGGGGACCTTCGTCGCGCGCTCGCGGTACGGGCTACGCGTGCTCGCGCAGGACCCGGCCCGGGGAGTACAGCTCGGTGACCGTCGGACCGGCCGCGGCCAGGGCCGCCGCCGCCCGCTGCGGGGTGCGCTGGTGCGGCACCGGACCGCCGGACAGCTCGGCCACGTGCGGTACGTCGGCCTGCGGCCGGCGCGCCCGGTAGGCGGAGCGGTAGGCGGCCGGGGAGGACCCCAGTTGGCGCCGGAAGTGCCCGCGCAGCGCGACGGGCGAACGGAACCCGCAGCGTCCGGCGACCTCGTCGACCGAGTAGTCGGAGGTCTCCAGCAGCCGCTGTGCCTGGAGCACCCGCTGGGTGATCAGCCACTGGAGCGGCGCGCTGCCGGTGAGCGAGCGGAACCGGCGGTCGAAGGTCCGCCTGCTCATGTAGGCGCGGGCGGCCAGCGTCTCCACGTCGAACTGCTCGTGGAGGTGTTCCAGCGCCCAGGCGACGACCTCGGCGAGCGGATCGGCGCCGATCTCCTCCGGTAGCGACCGGTCGAGGTAGCGCTCCTGGCCCCCGGTGCGGCGCGGCGGGACGACGAGCCGGCGGGCCAGGGCCCCGGCCGCCTCGCTGCCGTGGTCCGTGCGCACGATGTGCAGGCACAGGTCGATTCCGGCCGCGGTGCCCGCGGAGGTCAGTACGTCGCCGTCGTCGACGAACAGCTCGCGCGGGTCGACGTGGACGGACGGGTACCGCTTGGCCAGCGTCGGCGCGTACATCCAGTGCGTCGTCGCGGGCCGGCCGTCGAGCAGACCGGCGGCGGCGAGGACGAAGGCCCCCGTGCACAGTCCGACGATCCGGGCCCCCTCCTCGTGCGCCAGACGCAGTGCGTCGAGCGCCTCGGGCGGCGGCGGTGAAGTGATGGACCGCCAGGCCGGAACGACGACCGTGCCCGCCCGGGCGATCGCCTCCAGCCCGTACGGCGCGGTCAGTTCGAGTCCGCCGGTGGTCCTCAGAGGACCGTCCTCACCGGCGCACACGAGCAGTCGGTAGCGTGGAACTCCCGCGTCCTGCCGGTCGATGCCGAACACGGAAAGTGGAATGGAACTCTCGAAGATCGGCCCGCCGCTGAACAGCAGCACCGCGACGATCTCCCTGCGGCGACGCCCCGCGAGCTTCCGGCCCGCGTCCGCGACGACTGCGGTGGAATCCTGGCTCATGGCGCTAAGCCCCCCTTGGGTGTCGCGACTCCTTGGTCTGGTCGCACCTGCACGTTTCCCCTCGGCCTTGCACGTGGATCCCCCGCCGTAAATACATGATCGAATCTACTGCGTCCCGTGGTGTCGGCGTGACAAGTTCAGCACGCAGCGCTATGTCGACTTGGCAACTTGGCGAAAAGCATTCGATCAGTAAGGGTTCCACTCCGCTACCCGTTCAGGAAGCGCTCGGTCCGGCCATGGCCAGTACTCATGGGGTCGACAGGGCGCCGGTGCTCCGTCGTCGCTGGTGGTAGCGGGGTCGGGGGGACATTCCGGCAAGGAACGGACCCTGCCGGGAAGTTGGCCGAAAACAGTTGGGTGTGTACGTGCGAACCGGTCAGTCGTGCGGGGACAACGCGCCGGGGCCGTGACAGCCGCGGTGTGAACCGGACCCGCCGCGCGAGTGCCGGCCGCGGTGGGTGGACGGGGGCCCTTCCTCGGCCCGGACCCGGGCTGCGGCCCGCTCCGCCTTCTCGGAGTGCCGCAGCAGCACCCGGCAGGCGGCCGTGACGGCCGCCAGGCCGAGCGTCGCGACGGCGGCCCCGCCGAAGGAGGTCCCGTATACCACCAGCACCACGGGGACGAGCAGACAGCTGAACGCGGCCCAGCGCACCACCTCCCCCGCCGGGTCGTCATGGGAGTGCCGCGCCGGGCGCACGGACGGGTGAACCGCAGAAGGGGCGAAGCGGGGTCCCGGTCCGGCGGACCGGCCGGAGCGGGTGGGCGGAGCGGGCTGGACGGGGCGATCCGGATGGCCGGGCACGGCGTACTCCCTGCGGGCTCTTCCTGGACGGTCGGACCCTTGTCCAACGGCGGGCGGCGCGGCTCGGTCACTGCGCGCACGGGTGGCGCGCGGCGCTCTCGTCACTGGCTGTAGGGGACAGTCGCCATTGCCAACGGGCCGCCCCTCGGGCATGCTCCCTGGGACGCTCCTCAAGGGCGGCAAGCCCTGTGCAGGACAAGGGTGTCGCCGTACCCTGAAGGGTAAGGGCTTGGGAAGATGCTTCCCGGACAGAGCTCCGTCACAGTGCGTCGCCGAAACCTGTCGCTTCCCCCGAGGACCCCTCGCCGAGACATCCATGGCCGGTCACGAATACTCCGAACCCGCGGACCGCAAGCGCAAGCGCCTCGCCGACTCCGCGTCGGCCGACCTGCGCGCGGTGGAACAGACGCGCCACCCTTGCGACCCGGCCTTCCGGCACGGCGTCGTGGTCGGCTTCGACGGCTCCACGTCCAGCGAGCGCGCCCTCGCGTACGCCATCGGGATGGCCCGGCGCTCCGGCTCCGGTCTGATCATCGTCCACGTGGCCAACCGGCTGCCCACCACCGTGTGGGCGGGTTGCGAGCCGCCCGTCTTCGTGGACGTCCCGGACCACCGCACCGAGGTGCTGGGGCTGGAGCTCGCCTGCGCGGACTACCTCACCGAGGTGCCGTGGATCCTGGTCGAGCGGGGCGGCGACATCTGCCACGAGCTGGAGGAGGTCGGCCGCGAGTACTCGGCGGACGCCATCGTGGTCGGCTCCACGCACGGCATCGTCGGCCGGATCTTCGGCTCCGTGGCGGGACGCCTCGCCAAACGCGCCCAGCGACCCGTTGTTGTGATTCCGTAACACTCCGTTCGCCGGTTGTGCGGTTGTGAGCCCCGTTGTAAGGGGTAGATAAATGCTGCTGGGACGCAGCAAACAACTGCAGATCGAAGGGAGCCCGCCGTGGACAATGGTGTCTCTGCGGGAAGCACGGCCTCGACTTCGACCCTCGGGCACATAGCCCTGGGTCTCACCCTTCTCGCATTCGGTATCGGCCACACCGGCATCATCAGCGGCGTGAGCGCGGCAGACTCCGTATCCCTCGCGATGTACGTGGGCGGTCTCGCCCTCTTCGTCCTGGGACTCCTGGAGTACCGCGGTGGCAACGGCTTCAACGGCACCGCGTTCGCGGGCCTCGGGGCCTTCTGGTTCACCTGGGCCGGCGGAGCCGACGCCAAGGTGTCGGCGCACGCGGCCGGCCTGTTCCTGGTCCTCTTCGCCCTCCTCGCCCTCACCCTGACGGTGGGCGCGGCCGGCGGACCCTTCGGGCAGGGCGTCTACGGCCTGCTCACCCTCTCCCTGGTGCTCCTCGCGGTGGGCACCTTCGCCGGCAGCGGCGGACTGGGCAAGGTCGCCGGCTGGGTGGCGGCGGTCGCCGGCCTGCTGGCCTGGTACGGGGCGACGGCCGCCCTGGCCCACTGGCCGATGGCGGTCGGCCGGGGCTCCCGGCGCGGCGCCGTCGCCGCCGGGTGAGGACCCGCGGCTGAGAACGGGCCCCGGGGGAAATCCCCCGGGGCCCGTTCCGCGTGCCGGTGTGATGCGCCGGTGGCTACTCGACCGTGACCGACTTGGCCAGGTTGCGCGGCTTGTCGATGTCCCGGCCCAGGGCCAGGGCGGTGTGGTACGCCAGCAGCTGGAGCGGGATGCCCATCAGGATCGGGTCCAGCTCGTCCTCGTTCTTGGGGACGACGATCGTGTGGTCGGCCTTCTCCTGCTCGCGGTGGGCGACCGCCAGGATCCGGCCGCTGCGGGCCTTGATCTCCTCCAGGGCCGCGCGGTTCTTGTCCAGCAGGTCGTCGTCCGGGACGATCGCGACCGTCGGCATCGCCGGCTCGATGAGCGCGAGCGGACCGTGCTTGAGCTCGGAGGCGGGGTAGGCCTCGGCGTGGATGTAGGAGATCTCCTTCAGCTTGAGGGAGGCCTCCAGGGCCACCGGGTAACCGCGTACCCGGCCAATGAACATCATCGACTTGGCCTGGGCGTACTCCGCCGCCAGCTTCTTGATGTCCTCCTCGCCCTCCAGGATCTCCTGGATCTGGGCGGGCAGCTTGCGCAGGCCCTCGATGATCCGCTTGCCGTCGGTCACCGACAGGTCCCGGATGCGGCCCAGGTGCACGGCGAGCAGCGCGAACGCCACGACCGTGTTGGTGAAGCACTTGGTGGACACGACGCAGACCTCCGGGCCGGCGTGCACGTACACGCCGCCGTCCGCCTCGCGGGCGATGGCGGAGCCGACCACGTTGACCACGCCGAGGACGCGGGCGCCCTTGCGCTTGAGCTCCTGGACGGCCGCGAGGACGTCGTACGTCTCACCCGACTGGGAGACCGCGATGTACAGGGTGTCCGGGTCCACGACCGCGTTGCGGTAGCGGAACTCGGAGGCCGGCTCGGCGTCGGCGGGGATGCGCGCCATGCCCTCGATGAGGCCGGCGCCGATCAGACCCGCGTGGTACGAGGTGCCGCAGCCGAGGATCTTGACCCGGCGGATGCCGCGCGCCTCGCGGGGGTCCAGGTTCAGGCCGCCCAGGTGGACGGTGGAGAAGCGGTCGTCGATCCGGCCGCGCAGGACGCGGTCGACGGCTTCCGCCTGCTCGGAGATCTCCTTGTGCATGTACGTGTCGTGGCCGCCCATGTCGTAGGAGGCGGCCTCCCACTCCACGGTCTCCGGCGTGGCGGTGGTCGTCGTACCGGTGGTGGTGTACGTACGGAAGTCGTCGGCCTTCAGGGTGGCCATCTCGCCGTCGTCCAGGGTGACGATCTGGCGGGTGTGGGCGACCAGCGCGGCGACGTCCGAGGCGACGAACATCTCCTTCTCGCCGATGCCGAGGACGACCGGGGAGCCGTTGCGGGCGACGACGATGCGGTCCGGGAAGTCGGCGTGCATGACGGCGATGCCGTAGGTGCCCTCGACGACCTTGAGCGCCTCGCGGACCTTCTCCTCCAGGGAGTCGGCCTGGGAGCGGGCGATCAGGTGGACGAGCACCTCGGTGTCGGTCTCGGAGAGGAAGACGACGCCGTCGGCCTCCAGCTTGGCGCGCAGCTCGGAGGCGTTGTCCACGATGCCGTTGTGGACGACCGCGACCTTGTTCTCGGCGTCCAGGTGCGGGTGGGAGTTGATGTCGCTCGGCGCGCCGTGGGTGGCCCAGCGGGTGTGGGCGATACCGGTGGTGCCGGCGAACCGCTTGGGCACGCGGGACTCCAGCTCGCGGACCCGGCCCTTGGCCTTGACGACCTTCAGGGCCGCGGACTTCGGGCTGTTGACGACGATGCCCGCGGAGTCGTAACCCCGGTACTCCAGGCGCTGGAGACCCTCCAGCAGCAGCGGTGCGACGTCACGCTTGCCGATGTAACCCACAATTCCGCACATACGGTCTTGCCCCTCCTGAAGTCCGGTGGATCGTGCTCGTACCCGGCCCGGTGGGGCCCGGCCCTCGTGGGGCCCGCTCAGCCGTAGACGATGCGGCGCAGCTGCCGGAGCGAGAGCTCCGGGGGTGCCACGGCGCGGTGCGGCAGTTCGGCCGCGATGCGTTCGAAGGTCTCCGCGTTGACGGAGCCGCCGGACTGCAGTTCGCGGTGGCGGCGGCGGACGAACGCCTCGGTCGTCTCGTCGAAGTACGCGAGCACGTCGAGCACCACCCGGGCGGCTTCGCCTCGCTGGAGCGAGGTGCTGCGCACCAGGTGGTCGACGAGGTCGTCATGCGACGGGCGGCGGTCGAGCACCCGTAGATACTGACGGCCCACGGGCCGGAACGCAAAAATCCTGCCCGGAAACGGGCAGGATCATGCTGGTCTGGACCAGAGGAATGTCTGGCTCCGATCTGGCTCGGTCAGAAATGCCCCAAAATGGCGGCTTTCGCGGTGAGGAACTCCTCGGAGGTGAGGACGCCTTCCTTGTGCAGCTCGCCGAGCTCGCGCAGCCGGCGCAGGAGGGCGTCGTGGTCGGCCGAGACGGGGCGGGGAAGCGCGGCGGGGACGGGCGCGGTGTTCGCGGCGGCCGGGTCGGCCGACGCGCCCGGGTGGGCCGACGCGGCCGGGTGGGCCAGGCGTACGGTCACGGCCGCCGCGACCAGC
The DNA here is from genome assembly GCF_053610645.1 of Streptomyces sp. NPDC054883. Classification (NCBI taxonomy): domain Bacteria; kingdom Bacillati; phylum Actinomycetota; class Actinomycetes; order Kitasatosporales; family Streptomycetaceae; genus Streptomyces; species Streptomyces sp. NPDC054883. Next base: position 42,502 of record NZ_JBSGYT010000005.1, read on the forward strand.
GCGGTCAGCAGCTCCTTCTTGCCGAAGCCGAAGAGTTCGGCCGTGTGGGGGTCGTACTTGGCCGCGGGCGCCGCCTGGGCACCCGTCAGAGTGAACCGGAGCCAGCCGTTGGAGAGGCCCTTGGCCGGGACCCAGTCCACCGCCCGTACGTCCGCCACCCGGAACCGGCTGGGGCCCGCCGAGTGCTTGGCGTCCTCCGCCGTCCAGTTCCAGTCCAGCGTGATCGCGTCGCCGTCGAAGGACACCGTCGCGTCGCCCGCCTCGGCCGTCACCGGCACCGGTGGCCCGGGCAGCAGGTACGCCTGCGCCGGGCCGGGGTCGACCTGGTCGAGCAGCAGCGCGTTGCGCACCTCGTCCACGAAGTACTCCGCGACCCCGGCCCTGGCCGCGTCCACGGTCAGCTTGTACGGGTCGGCGGCGTCGGGCAGCCGTCCGCCGGTGCCCTGCGTCAGCGGGTCGGCGCCGTCGCGGAGCCGAAGGCGCAGCCGGCCGGACTTGCGGCCCGGCTCATAGGAGACCCCGGCGATCGCGTGGAGCGGTACCGAAAGTTCCCCGAGGGCCTGGCGCAGCGGGCCCACGTCCTTGTCCCGGCCCGGGACGATGCGCACCGCGTCCCCGTCGAAGGTCCATGTGCCGTCCTTCTGGATGATTTCCGCCATCTTGTGATTCTGTCACCGGTGTTGACGGCCGCGGTGGCCTATACCTGGGCGCATGAGAGTCCTGCGACGCACGCTCGGTACCCTCCTCGTCCTCGGCGGCGCCGCCCTGTCCTGCGCAGCCGCCCACGGTGTCGACGCCGGGCCCGGGGACGGCCGCCCGGGCTCCTCCGCCCGTCCCGCGGCCGCCCCGGCCCCGTACGCACGGCTGCTGCCCGCGCCGGCCTCCGTACGGGTGGCGGGCGCCGGGTACCGGTTCGGGGCGGGCACGGTGATCCGTACCTCCGGCCCGGACGAGGAGGTCCGCCGGGTCGGCGAACTCCTGGCGCAGCAGCTGCGCGGGCCGAGCCGGCTGCCGCTGCCGGTGGTCGACGGGGAGGGCGGCGACGGGGTCCGGCTGCGGCTGGATCCGGCGGCGCCCGGGACCGGCGCGGAGGGCTACCGGCTGGAGACCCGGACGGACGGGATCACCCTCACCGCCCGCACCCCGGCCGGGCTGTTCCACGCGGGGCAGACGCTGCGGCAACTGCTGCCGGTGAGCGGCGCGGGGACGGTGCCGGGCGGGACGGTCACGGACGCGCCGAGGTTCGCGTACCGCGGGGCGATGGTCGACATCGCGCGGCACCACTTCACGGTCGAGCAGGTCAAGCGGTACGTGGACCAGCTCGCCCAGTACAAGGTGAACGTCCTGCACGTCCACCTCACCGACGACCAGGGGTGGCGGCTGGAGTCCGCGTCCTGGCCCAGGCTCGCGGAGTACGGCGGCGGCAGCGAGGTGGGCGGCGGACCGGGCGGCCACTGGACGAAGGACGAGTACCGGGACCTGGTGGCGTACGCGGGCGAGCGGTACGTGGACGTGGTTCCGGAGATCGACATGCCGGGCCACGTGAACGCGGCGCTGGCCTCGTACGCGGAGCTGAACTGCGACGGCAAGGCGCGGGAGCGGTTCACGGGGACGAAGGTCGGGTTCAGTTCGCTGTGCGTCGGCAAGGAGCGGACGTACGAGTTCATCGACGACGTGCTGGGAGAGCTCGCGGAGCTGACGCCGGGCAAGTACCTGCACATCGGGGGCGACGAGGCGCACGCGACGCCGGCGGCGGACTACGCGGCCTTCATGGACCGGGCGCAGGCGGTGGTCGCGAAGTACGGCAAGACGGTGGTGGCCTGGCACCAGCTGGCGGCCGCCCGGCCGGCGCCTGGGGCGGTGCTCCAGTACTGGGGCCACGGCGGGACCCCGGCGAAGGAGAAGGAGCGGCTCGCGCAGGTGGCGAAGGCGGGCCACCCGCTGATCCTGTCCCCGGCGGACCGGCTGTACCTGGACATGAAGTACGACGCAACGACGAAGCCCGGCCTGGCGTGGGCGGGTTACGTCCCGGTGAAGCGGTCCTACGACTGGGACCCGGGGGCGTTCCTGCCCGGGGTCCCGGAGCCGGCGGTGCTGGGCGTCGAGGCGGCGCTGTGGACGGAGACCATCGGGACCCGGGCGGACTGGGAGTTCATGGCCTTCCCCCGGATGCTGGGCCTCGCGGAACTCGGCTGGTCCCCCGCGGCCTCCCACGACTGGCCGTCGTACAGCCACCGCCTGGCAGCCCAGGCCCCCCGCCTGGACGCCCAGGGCGTCACGTACTACCGCGCCCCGGACGTGCCCTGGGGATAGGGGCCCCGGGCCCGTCGCGGATTGCGTGCGACGATTCGTTCGGCCGGGGGGCCGGCCGGTGCGCAGCAAGGGGGGGAGTTCCGGGTGGGGTTCGACGAGGAATGGGCACAACTGCGGGCGGCGGCAGCCGAACGCGTGGCATCGGCGCCCGCCGTCATGCCGACGGCCGCGACGGCGGCTCCCGCGGTCGGGACGGATCCGCTCGACGCCGCACGGGAGGCGGCGGAAGCACGGCTGTCGGATCTCCGTAGCCGAGTCGTGCTCGTGCCGCTGGACGCCCAGGGTGGCTTGTGGACCGCCGAACTCGGCGGTCTCGACTGGATCTGCGCGTTCTCGGACGAGGAGGCACTGGCCCGGTTCGCCGAGGCGCGGGGCGAGACCGGGCGGGAGTGGCCGTACCGGCGGGTGATCGGTGCGCGGCTGTTGGACGAGGTGGTGCCGGCGCTGGACTTCCCCTGCGGGGTCGCGTTGGACGCAGCTGGGCCCGTCGGGGCGGTGTACCCGCCGCTGCGCGGCACCGTGCCGGACGCGGCGGCGCTGGACGGGGAGGTGGCGGAGTGAGCGGGGACGGCGCTGATCTGGACGTGTCGAAGCAGGCGCTTGGCGAGATAGCCGGAGGGATCACGCAGGCCCTGGCCGAGTTGCAGGAACTCGGGATGGTGGGCACGGCCAGTATGGGTCGCGGCTTCTCGGACCTGTCGCTGTCGGGGATGGAGACCGGTCACGACGGCCTGACGTCCTCCTTCGGATCGTTCTGCGAGCGCTGGGAGTGGGGCGTGCGCTCCCTGGTGCAGCAGGGCAATGACTTCGCGGCGAAGGTCGGCCTGTCCGCCGGTTTGGTGTACGAGCAGGAGCAGTACATCCAGGGCGGCTTCAAGGTGCTCGCCAACTCGGCGATGGGCAACCCGTACGCGTCAGAGGACGACGTCACCAAGAAGGGCTGGGGTGACGTCCTCGCCGACAACCCGTACACGCAGATCAGAAACGCGGACTACAGCCCGGAGTCCTTCGAGCGGGCCAACGAGAACAGCAAGGAAGCCTGGAAGAGCGCCCTCCGGGACGTCAACAGCTCCAAAACGCTCCTGCCCAACCAGATAGTCGATGCCGCCGGTCTACGGGACGACGTGGACGCGGCGGTCGACGACATGATCGGCCCCGCGCCCCGGCCCCAGGCAGGCGGTGAGCACGGATGACCGACTGGGGCGGGCTGGTCGACAGGGGCTTGAACAATCTGGAGGACAGCTGGGGCGCCACCAAGAAGGTGGTCGGCGAGGGCGTGGACATGGCTGCCCACGGAGTTGGCGACGTTCTGGACCGGGTGGGCGCCCACGGTTGGGCGGACAAGATCGAGGACTGGGGCGACGACCTGGCCTCGGACCTCGGCGCCTCCATAGGCGAGCAGCAGCTCGGCCAGACGCAGCAGGCGGACGAACTGATCCACGGCAAGCCGTCGACGATCCGGGAGTCCGCGGGGCACCTCACCGACTTCCAAGCCGCGTTCGACCGGGTCGGCCAGGGCATGAAGTCCCTGGACTCCGGCCACTGGAAGGGGGCCGCGGCCGACGCGTTCCGTGAGGAGTTCGCGATGCACCCCGCGGACTGGCTGCACGCCTCCGACGCGTGCCAGGCCGCGGCCGACGCCCTCACGCACTACGCGGACACCGTGGCATGGGCGCAGCAGCAGGCCCAGCAGGCCATCGACCTCTACCGGCAGGGCGTGCAGGAGACGAGGGAGGCGGCGGAGGCCTACAGGGCCAAGGCCGACGCCTACGAAGCCGCCGCCCGGGCCGGCCGAGACCCGGGCCCCTGCCCCGCACCTGGTGCCGACCCGGGCGAGGCGGCCCGCCGCCGTGCCCAGGAGATCCTCACGGAGGCGCGCCGCCAGCGCAACGACGCCGCCGGTACGGCCCAGCGGGCCATCGACGCGGCCACCGCAAAAGCTCCGGCCATGCCGTCGGCATCCGACCGGGCATGGGACGGCTTCCTCGACTACGAGGCCGGCCAGGCGGTGGAGCTGAACCATTTCGTAGGCGGCGTGGTCAAGGGCACTGCAGGGATCCTCGACTTCGCCCGCGGCCTGAACCCCTACGACCCCTACAACCTGACGCATCCGGCCGAGTACTCGCAGCACGTCAACATGACCTTGGCGGGACTCGTCTCCACCGCGTCCCACCCCGAACGCGTCCCGGCCGCATTGCTGGACCCCTTCAAGGACGACTTCAGCGAGGGCCTCGGCCGTCTGTTCCCCGAGTTCATCGGCACCAAGGGCCTGGGCGAAGCCCGCGCCGGCGTGCGCCTGGCCGAAGAAGGCGCGGGGAGCTCAGTAAAATCTGCAGGGAAGAGTGTTGTAAAACCCGCCGCCACTCCGACTGAGCCCCACGACTGGAAAGACCTGGCCAAGTCGACTGAAAAGGTCTCCGAGAAATCCATTCATGATGGGTCGGTTTCGGTCGCAGACGCCGAGAAATTCACAGATGACGTGTTTCCGTGGCTCGATAAGCTGAACCCGACTGGCCGCCCAGGCTACACGATGAACTGTTCGCACAATGTGGTGGCTGTGGAGCAGAGGATGCAGGGGATGGAGGTGTCGGCTGCTCCAAGGTCGGAAGGCGCGCACGTTCCTCCGGAGGTGCTCGGCCTGAAAGATAGGGCGCTCGGCGAATACGATTGGGTAGACGGTTATGATGACATAATCCGTGATATCAAGGAGCGTGGGCCAGATGCTCGAAGTGTCGTATACATCGAGCGGTCTGACGGCAGCGCTCATGTGTTCAACGCCGTGCACACCAAGTATGGAGTAGCTTTCATCGATGGGCAGACTGGGAAATTGGCAACTCTGGAAGATGTGCCATACATTGGCCATATTCCCTATGGTGGAGGGAAATGATGTCGGTATCGCGGACGGAAGCGCATATCAGTGCCCGCAGGTTCTTGTCGGGGGCCTTTTTGGATGCGCAATTCACGATCGTCCTGCAGCCTGACCTGTCGTTCGAGCATAGCTTCGCGTGGTGTGTTCGTTTCGATTCGCAGGAACATATCGATACAGGAAACCGAGCGCTGGCGCCATTCACTCGCGTAGTGGTTGTTCCGAAGAATGGGGAGGCGCCTCATTTTCCGCCGACCCACCTCCCCGTGGCCGTATACCTTGACCGGCTGGCAGCGGGCGACTGGCCCCCTACCTAGGATTGAACTCGACTGATGATCGAACCTCAGCGCATGGCAGTGCAGTGGCTCAATGCCACATACCGAGGGCTCGTCGAGCTGGCAGAGTCGAATCCCGTGGCCGAGGACACCGGGACCTGGTTGTTTGCCTGTCGGACCATTGAGCAGCCGGGGTATCCCCGGACGCCGATGCTTGCAGCGTCCGTGGTGGTACCCAAGGACGGGGGGCCCCCGTTCCACCCGGCGGCGGACGACCCACTGGGCGATGCGGCGGCCTACACACGCGCTCCGTCACCCCGGGATCCGCAGGTGCAGGTACGGCGGCTGAACTCGCGGGGGTGTGTGGTCACGGTGGCCGCCATGATCGCCGGGGCGCCGTCGTCGCCGTTGCCCTGGCAGTCGGCGCACGAGGCACCGGGATGGTGGGAGTTGCTTCTCAAGCGCTACTTCCCCACCGCAGAGCAACTGCGGTGCGCGAGCTGGGACGAGGTGATCCGGCGAGTCCGGGAGACCGGCCCGGGCACCCAGGGTGTGGTGTGGGTCCGAAGGACGATCGGCGGAGCCGAAGTGAGCGGGCATCTGATCTACGCACACAACAGCAACGGCGATGCGGTGTTTCTGGACGGCATGACCGGCGGCTTGGCGAGGCTGGACACCGACGGGGTGCTGGGCCTGGTGTTTGCCCGGATGAAGCTGGAAGCGCCTGGGAAGGTCGATAAGTTCGGGGCGGCCCGGCTCAAGGCCGAGGAGTGGCTGCGGCGGACGTACGAGGACCCGGTGGAACTGGTGGCACCGGACCCGGCGGACGAGACCGCCCGCGGTTGGCTGTTCGCCTGCCAGACCACGGCCGCGCTGAGGGGCGGGGACTGGCGGCACTCGATGCTCGACGCCGCGGTGGTCGTACCGAAGGGGCTGGGGGAGCCGTTCCTGTTGCCCAACTCCGACCCGTGGGGATTCTTCGCCCGCTGGGACCGCGGTGAGGAGGCGGGCCCCACGCCGGCACCGGGCAAGGCCGACTGGTTCGCCACCACGATGAGCCAGTTGGGACCGGTCATGGAGGTGTCCGAGTTCCCGACCGTCGTGGACTCGATCCAGGCGATCGCGGCGCTGCCGCCCGGAGGCCGCGCCGTGGTGTGGGTGCGCCGCCTGGACGACAGGGGCCGGGAGTCCACGGGCCTGCTGCTCACCGGTCTGCGCTCCGAGGCCGGGTTCGTGGGACTCGTGGACGGCTCCGCGGCGGACTTCACGAGCCTGGACGGGCTGCGGGAGTCCGGGGTCCGGGTCATCCGGTACCGCTGACGTCGAGGGCGTCGGGTCGCCTGGCTCAGGAGCGGGTGGCGGTCTTCACGTCGTGGAGGAAGGCCGCCCAGGCGGGCGCTGCGCAGCGGAAGCCGGGCCGGGCGGTGTCCTTGCTGTCCCGGACGGCCCGCCCGCCGTCGGCGGTCTCGGCCACCTCGACGCAGTCGTTCAGCTGGTCCGAGTAGGACGACTTACGGTAGTCGCCGACTATCTCTGCGGTCATGTCCAGCCAAGACGCGGTTCGTGCGGCTGCCGGCCGGGGTGCGGGTGGAGGTGCACGACGTCAGCGACGCGCGGCCCGTCGCCGCGGCTCCCGACGCGTACGCCGACGGCGGGCGCGGGCTCTTCCTCGTCGCCGCGCTCGCCGATCGGTGGGCCGTCGGCGGGCGGGGCGGGCCCGGAAAACGGCTGTGGGCCGAGCTGGACGTGAAGGGGGCGCCCCGGTGAGGGGGGTGGTGAGCCCGTCCGACTGGATGCTGACCGCCGACCGGACCGGAAGCGCCCCCGTCCACGAGGCCGAGTGCACCACCTGCCCCGCCGACGGCCCCGACGTGCGGGACCCGGCACACCGGCTGCCGCCGCATCGTCACCGACTTCCAGCGGGCCCAGCCGACGGCCGAGCGCGCTCCCGCCAGGCGCGCTCCCACTGGCGGGTCAGTCCCGGGTAGATGACCAGGTGGCGGAACGGCGCGATGAGGGCCATGTAGAGCCGGCCGAACCGGCCGTTGGGCTTCACCAGCACCGCCATCCGCAGCTCGTACCCGCCGTCCCCGGCCGGTACCCAGCCCAGGTGCATGAGGGTGTGGACGGTCTTGTTCGCCAGTTCGCGGACCGCCTCGTCGCGGGTCTCGTACACCGTGGTGAACGGGCCGCCCGCACCCGAGCCGTCCGCGGTCTCGCGCAGTTCGGCCGGGACGCGGTCGCGCAGGGACTCGACCCGCGCGCCCACGCCCGTACCGGGCCGGTCCCAGCCGAAGAGGGCGCCGAGCTTCCAGCGCACCGCGAACAGGGCGCGGGCCACCGGGTTCTGCTGGTCGATCCGGCCGGCCGCCGAGATCGCGGCGAGCATCAGGGGGAAGTCCTCCGGCCCGGCGCCGGGCGTGCGGTACGACCACACGTCCTCGACGTCGAAGTCGCGGGCGAACCCGTGGATCCGCCACGGCTGCTCGGTGTGGGCCGTGCGGGGAAGTCTCATGGCTGCCGCCACCTCTCCTGCGGCGGGACGTCGTCGCCCCGCCAGCCCGTTATACGCGCGAGACGGTCGACCCTGGTCCGGAACGTCCACTCGATCCCGTGCAGGACCGTCCTGCCGCCCAGCGGCGGCCGCCGCAGCCGGTACGGCTACAGAAGTCCCGTGCCCCGTACGGCCGTTCACCGTGACCTATCGGCCGGTCATGACCCACTGCTCAAGATCAGTTCGGCGGCGGACTTTAGCAGAGCCCGAGCCTGGACGGACGTATTCCGGTAAACGTTTTCTATCTTCTGGCAAAGCATTTGCCGGGCTCTTGTCCTGCCGGGGGCAACCCGATGGGATGCGCGAGTCCCTCTGCTGAATGCGAACATCGAGGTCGAGTCACATCGTGCGTCAGATATCCCCCGCCGCCAGACTGCTCACCGTCGCGGCACTTCCGCTGGCGCTGACCGCCTGCTCCTTCACCACCCCGAAGGCCACCCCGAAGGCCGCGGGATCGCCGTCGGCCGCCGCGGCGCCGGCCGCCGACCCCAACAAGGGCCTGCTGACGGGCAAGCAGCTCAAGGCTGCGCTCGCACCCGCCTCGTTCTTCGCGGCCGGCTTCACCTCCGACCCGGAGCTCGAACGCGACACCGGCAACGGCTACCAGCTGCCGGCCACCGCCGACGTGCCCACCCCCGACTGCACCAAGCTCGGCGGGACCTCTTGGGTGGAGATCACCGGGATCAACGGCGTCTCCTTCGCGCAGAACGCGTACGTGAACAAGAACTCCTCCGAGGAGTTCGCCCAGGAGATCGACGTCTACCGGGGTGCGACCGCCACGACCGTGCTCGACGCGCTGGGCAAGATCTCCAAGGCCTGCCCCAGCTACACCGACGGCGACACCCACGCCAAGGTGACGGTCACCGAGAAGCCCCTGGCCGGCGTCGGTGACGGTGCCTGGACCATCACCCTCACCAGCACCGCCTGGCAGGGCGGCACCACGCTGGTGGCCGCGCGGGTCGGCACCTCGGTGGCGACCGTGCTCGTCAGCAGCAGCACCGACAACGGCATGGCGGGCGGCACCAAGCTGACGAAGCAGCTGGCGGCGTCCCTCACCGGCAAGGCCTGACGGCAGAGCCCGACCGCAGGGGTCACGGGCGGCGCGCCAGCACGTGCGCGTCGAGGAAGCCCCGCTCGGAGGCCGGGTCGTGGAGCAGCCGGGCGAACGGGACGATCCCGGCCCCGGTGAGCAGCTCCGCGAACCGGTCCACGGGCCAGCTGTAGGCGGGCGTCACCTTGTGGTCGAAGCGGACCGGCTCCGGTCCGTCCGTGGCGAAGAACGAGACCAGGAGCAGGCCCCCCGGCGCCAGGACCCGCACCTGCTCGGCGAGCAGCGCCGGCAGCTCCCCGGGCGGGGTGTGGATCATCGAGTAGTGGGCCAGTACGCCGCCCAGCGCGCGGTCCTCGACCGGCAGTGCCTCCATCCGCGCCTCGTCGAACCGCAACGCCGGGTGGGCCCGCCGGGCGTGCTCGACCATCGCCGGGGAGAGGTCGAGCCCGAAGGCGTCCAGCCCCAGGCCGTGCAGCACGGCCGTCAGGTGTCCGGGCCCGCACCCTACGTCGGCCGCCCGCCGGTTCCCCGTTCCGCGCACGAGCTCGGCGAAGGTGGCGACCATGGCCCGGGTGAACGGCCGGGTCTCCAGCCGGTCGGCGAACATCGACGCGTACAGCCCGACGATCCCGTCGTAGGCCGCCCTGGTCTCGTCCTGGTGCTCCGCCACGGGGAGAAGCTAACACCCGGGCAGGTCGTGGCCGGGGGCGGGCGCCGAGGGACCGTATCGACGCCCGCCCCCCTCCCCGGTCACCGCCGGGCGAAGGGCGCGACGGGGTTCTCGAGGGTCCCGATCAGCTGGAGGGCCGCCGAGGGGTCGGCGAGGTCGACCATCTGCCGGTTGTTGCGCAGCTGGAGGCGGTTCAGGCAGGACAGCTGGAACTCCGGCGCGAAGAGGTCGTAGCGGGCGAAACGTTCCGCCAGCTCCGGCACCGAATCCTGGTAGGCGTGGGCGCAGCCGGCCACGGCCCGCCAGAAGGTCTCCTCCTCGCAGATGCCCTCCGCCGCCAGGATCGGGCCCAGGAAGCGGAAGAAGCAGTCGAAGACGTCCGTGAAGACCGACAGGAGCTTCATGTCCTCCGGGACGTCGACCCGGATCCGCTCGACCGCCGGCGGCAGGACCGCGTCCGGGTCCATGACCACGATCTCCTCGGCGATGTCCTTGAAGACCGCCCGCCTCACCACACCGCCCTCGATGACCAGGATGGTGTTCTCGCCGTGCGGCATGTACGCGAGGCCGTACGCGTAGAAGCAGTGCAGCAGCGGGACCAGGTAGGCGCGCAGGTACGCGGCCAGCCAGTCCTCGACCGGCAGCTTCGACTCCTCGATCAGGGCGCCCACGAAGGACTTGCCCTCCGCGTCCACGTGCAGGAGGGACGCCATCGTGGCGAGCCGCTCGCCCTCCCGCAGCGAGGACACCGGGGATTCGCGCCACAGCGCCGCCAGCATCTTGCGGTACGGCGAGTAGCGGTCCGTCGCGCGCTCGTACTGCCGGTGGTGGTAGCCGATCGCCGCCCGCTCGCGGATGATCGAGAAGTCCACCGACCGCAGCACGGCATCGGCCCCGATCAACTGGTGCAGCCAGTCGTTGATCGCCGGGGTGGCCTCCATGTACGCCGCCGACAGGCCCCGCATGAAGCCCATGTTCAGCACCGAGATGGCGGTCTTGACGTAGTGCTTCCCGGGGGCGCTCGTGTTGAAGAACGTCCGGATCGACTGCTGGGCCAGGTAGGCGTCCGAGCCCTCGCCCAGCAGGACGAGCCGGCGGTTGGCGATCTCCGCCGCGAAGGTGACCGTCGTCTTGTTCCACCACTGCCAGGGGTGCACGGGGAAGAGGTGGTAGTCCGCCGGGTCGAGGTCCAGCGCGGCGAGCCGGGCGGCGAAGGCCGCGACGGTCTCCGCGCCCAGCTCCTCGCGGATGAAGGAGTCGTAGTCCAGGCCCGCCCCCGCCGTGAAGGTGGAGACGTCCTTGTGGGCCCCCACCCACACCAGGCGGACCGGGCTCGCCGCCTCCGGGGCGTACGAGAGGTAGTCGTGCACGCCGAAACCGAGGCGGCCGTTGTTGGCGACGAAGCAGGGGTGGCCCTCGGTCATGCCGGTCTCGATGTCCTGGAAGGAGGACTTGGCGAGGACGGCGGAGGAGACCTGCGGCTTCGTGTACTTGAACCCGGCGCCCGCCAGGGTCGAGGAGATCTCCTCCAGGTACACCGGCAGGACCTCCGCGCTCAGACCGAGGGTCTCGCGCAGCTCGATGTGGAAGTCCAGCGCGTCGAGCGGCAGCTCGGTCCCGTCGCGGTGCCGGGTGATCGAGGACTCGTCCACGGCCCAGTGGTCCAGCGCGTACCGGGCGGCGCGGAAGCGGTACTCCACGCTGCCGTCGTCGCTCGTGACCGCGTACCGCCGGTCGCCCAGTGGCCGGGGGGTCAGCAGGCGCTCGTGGGAGAACTCCGCGAGGGCCTTGCGGAGCAGGGCGCGGTTCGCCCGCGCCCACAGCTCGGGGGAGAGGTGGGAGACGGCGTCGGCGAGGCTCATATGGATCCCTCCCGGGTGGCCGCTTCGAACTGCTCACGGGTGCAGAAGCTCAGCAGGGCTTCCTTCTCGGGCTTTCGCACCGGGCCGTCCGCCACGAAGCCGACGGCCGCGTTGAGCGCGTGGACCGCGGTGTTGCGGATGTCCGGCTCGACCACCACCCGGCGGGTGGCCGGGTCGGCGAACAGGGCCGCCATGACGGTGGTGATCACCGCGCGGGTGAAGCCGTGGACGGGCGTGTCGCTGGGGGCGACCAGGAAGTGCATGCCGACATCGCCCGGTTGGGCGTCGTACAGGCCGACCAGCTCCAGTCGGCTCGGATCGTAGGTCTCCATCAGGAAGGCGGGCCGGCCGTCGTGCAGGCCGATGAACGCCTCGTGGTGCTCGGCCGCGGCGATCCGCATGTACTCGCGCTCCACGTCCGGCAGGGAGGCGTCCCCCATCAGCCAGAAGGCCGCCTTGGGGTGCGTGACCCAGCCGTGCAGCAGCTCCGCGTCGGAGAACGGGTCCAGGGGGCGCAGGGCGAAATCGCCGAGGGCCGGATCGGTACGGGTGAAGAGGAGTTCGGTGGTGCTCATGCCAGGGTGCCTTCCGGGGCGGCGAACTGCTGGAACGCGATGGACTTCTCGACCTTGTAGTGCTCGCGCCCCAGGAGCTCGCCGATGATGTACGCGTTGCGGTACGCGGCCATGCCCAGGTCGGGCGCGGTGACGGAGTGGTTGTGGACGGTGCCGTTCTGCAGGAAGATCCCGCGGCCGGTGACGTCGATGCTGTAGTTGCGGGCCGCGTCGGGCCGGCCGTGCCCGTCGAAGCGCAGCCGCTCGCGTACGGGCGCCAGAAATTCGGGCAGCGTGTAGCGGTAGCCGGTGGCGAGCACCAGGCCCTCGGTGGTGAGGGAGAAGTCCCGTTCCTGCTCCTCCTGGCGCAGGCCCAGCGTGTACCTGCCCGACGTGGTGTCGTACGCGGCCGAGTTGAGGGAGGTGTTGGTGAGCAGGGTGGTCGGGACCGGTCCGGGGGAGCTGATCCGCTTCTGGTAGAGCAGGTCGAAGATGGCGTTGATCAGCTCGCCGTCGATGCCCTTGAACAGGTTCTTCTGCTGCGACTCCAGCCGGTAGCGGGTCTCCTCGGGCAGCGCGTGGAAGTAGTCCACGTACTCGGGGGAGGTCATCTCCAGCGTCAGCTTCGTGTACTCCAGCGGGAAGAACCGCGGGGAGCGGGTCACCCAGTTGAGCCGGTAGCCGTGTGCGTCGATCTCGCCGAGCAGGTCGTAGTAGATCTCGGCGGCACTCTGCCCCGAGCCGACGAGGGTGATCGACTCCTTCTGCTGGAGCTGCGCCTTGTGCTCCATGTAGGCGCTGTTGTGGGTGAAGTCGCCGCCCAGGCCCGCGCACGCGGGCGGGACGAACGGCGGGGTGCCGGTGCCGAGGACCAGGTGGCGGGCCAGGTGGGTCTCACCGCGGTCGGTGTGGACCTCGTACAGCCCGGCCCGTTCGTCGTAGGTCACCTCGGTGACGGAGGTCGAGTACCGGACGTTGTCCAGGCGGTCCGCGGCCCAGCGGCAGTAGTCGTTGTACTCGGCGCGCAGCGGGTAGAAGTTCTCCCGGATGTAGAAGGAGTACAGCCGGTCCTTGTCCTTGAGGTAGTTCAGGAAGGAGAAGGGCGACGTCGGGTCGGCGAGGGTGACGAGGTCCGACATGAACGGCGTCTGGAGGTGAGCGCCGTCCAGGAACATCCCGGCGTGCCACTCGAAGTGCGGCTTCGACTCGATGAAGAGGCCGTCGAGTTCGTCGATCGGCGCGGTGAGGCAGGCGAGTCCCAGGTTGAAGGGGCCGAGGCCGATGCCGATGAAGTCATGGGGTTCACGAGTGGACGGCAAGGGATTCTCCCAGGTACTGCTCGGCGTGTGCGGCGAGGAGGTCGAGGACGGCCGAGATGTCGGACGTCGTGGTCTGCGGGTTGAGGAGGGTGAACTTCAGGTACTGCCGGCCGTCGACCTTGGTGCCGGCGACGACGGCCTCACCGGAGGCGAACAGCGCCTTGCGGGCGTGCAGGTTGGCCTCGTCCACCAGATCGGGCCGAAGGTCCTCGCCCACGGGGACGTAGCGGAAGACGAGGGTGGAGATCTGCGGGCGTACGACGACTTCGAAGCGCGGGTCGGCGTCGAGCAGCTCCCAGCCGGCCGCGGCCAGGTCGATGACCTCGTCGAAGAGCGAGCCGACGGCGTCGGCGCCCATCACGCGCAGGGTCATCCAGAGCTTGAGGGCGTCGAAGCGGCGCGTCGTCTGGATGGACTTGTCGACCTGGTTCGGGATCCGCTCCTGCGCCATGCGGCGCGGGTTGAGGTAGTCCGCGTGGTACGTGGCGTGCTGCAAGGTGTCGCGTTCGCGGACCAGGACCGCACTGGAACTGACGGGCTGGAAGAAGGACTTGTGGTAGTCCACGGTCACGGAGTCGGCGTGCTCGATGCCGTCGAGGAGGTGCCGGCGGGTGGGGGAGACCAGCAGTCCGCAGCCGTAGGCGGCGTCCACGTGCATCCACGTGGAGTGCTCGGCGGCCAGGCGGGCGATCTCGGGGAGCGGGTCTATGGACCCGAAGTCGGTGGTGCCGGCGGTGGCGACGACGGCCATCGGGATCAGGCCTTCGCGGGCGCAGTTCTCCAGTTCCAGGGCGAGGGCGGAGGTGTCCATCCGGCGGTTCCGGTCGACGGGCACCGAGATGACGGCCTCGTAGCCGAGTCCCAGCATGGCGGCGGACTTGCGGACGCTGAAGTGGCTCGCCTCGGAGGCCAGGATGCGCAGCCGGGGCAGCAGCGCGGCCTTGGTGAGGTCCCGTCCCTCGGCGCGGACCCGCTGCGCGGCGATGCGGCAGGCCTCGTCGCGGGCGAGCAGCAGGGCGTGGAAGTTGGACTGGCTGCCGCCGGAGGTGAACACGCCGTCGGCGCGCGGACCGAGGCCGATGCGCCCCGCGGTCCAGTCGATCAGGCGCCGCTCGATGAGGGTGCCGCCGATGGACTGGTCCCAGGTGTCCAGCGAGGAGTTGACGGCGGAGAGGATCGCCTCGCCGAGCACGGCGGGGATGACGACGGGGCAGTTGAGGTGCCCGAGGTAGCGGGGGTGGTGGAAGTACACCGCGTCCCGCAGGTAGACCTCTTCGAGCTCGTCGAGGGCGGCAGCCGGGTCTTCCAGCGGCTTGTCGAGGTCGATCCCGTTGATGACCGGGGCGAGTTCGTCGACGGAGATACCGGTGTGGGGCCGTTCCGTGGTGGCCAGTTTGGCGGCGACGCGGTCGACGCCTTCGGTGACGGAACGCCGGTAGAGGTCCGCGGTCGTCTCGTTGAGCAGATGCGAACGCATCAACTTTCCTCCGGACAAGGGGAAGTGGGGGTGGACTGTGCTGATTAGGTTAGCCTAACCTAACTTGGTCGCCAAACAGCGAGGGCCCCGGCCGACCGGCCGGGGCCCTCGCTGGAACGGGGGTGTGGACGAAGCGAGTTGGGGCTACAGCTCCGCGCTCGGGTCCTCGCTGGGAGCCCGGCCGGAGTACGCCTCCGCGAGGAGCTCCTCCTCGCTCGCGCCGAGCCGCCAGTAGCCGGTGAACCGCACCCGGCGCCGGTCGATCCCGCGTTCTTGCACCAGGTGGCGGCGTACCGCGCGGATCGTGCCGGATTCGCCCGCGATCCAGGCGTACGGGGCTTCGGCGGCGGGTGGTCCGCCTGCCCGGACGGCCTCCAGCAGGTGCCCGGTCCGCTCCCGGCCGGCGCCCGCGCCGCGCACCACCCAGGTGATGTCGGCGTCGGCGGAGGTGGCCGGCGCGAGCCGGTCGTCCTCGTGCGGGACCTCGAACCAGGCCTTGACACGGGTACCGGACGGGAGCCGGTCCAAGATCGCGGCCGCGGCGGGCAGGGCCGTCTCGTCCGCGTACATCAGGATCAGGTCGGCGTCCGCCGGCGGCTGGAACCGTACTGACTTGTTCTCCGCGACGGCCGGCCCGATCGCCAGGATCCGCCGGCCGGTGACCGCCCGCCCGGCCCACGCGGAGGCGGGGCTCGTGTCCCCGTGGAGGACGAAGTCGACGTCGACCTCGTCCACGCCCTGCGGCGTACGCCGCTGCTCGCGCACGGTGTAGGAACGCATCACCGGGCGCTCGGCCTCCGGCACGGCGCGCCAGGCCCCGAACCAGGTGTCCTCGTCGGTGGACGGGAGCTCGGTGTGTTCCCGGTGCGGGGGCGGGAGGAAGAGGGAGAGGCTCTGGTCGTAGCCGCCCGAGCGGAAGCCGGCGAGGGACTCGCCGCCGAAGGTGACCCGCAGGAACGAGTGGCCGAGGCGGCGGGTGCGGAGCACTTCGAGCGCGAAGAAGCGGAAGTGCGCGACGCTGGTGTCGGTGTCGGTGTCGCTGTCGGCGTGGGTGGCGGTCATGCGGCGGTTCCCCCCTGGGAGTTGATCGGCGGTGCCGGAAGGCGGGCGGGTCAGCTGACCTTCTTGGCGTCCTGGATCGACTTGGCGAGGTCTTCGAGGATCTTGGCGCACTTGTCGTACGAGTAGATCGGCTCGGTGACGCGCGGGGTGACCTGGCCGGCCTTGACGGCGGGCAGCTCGGCCCAGGTCGGCTTGGCCTTGAGCTCCTCCGGCTGGAGGGTGCCGGTCCGGTTGTCCAGGAGGATGACGTCGGCCTTGTACTTGCCGGCGTTCTCCCAGCTCAGGCTCTCGTAGAAGCCGCCCTGGTCCAGCTTCTCCGGGATGACGAACTCGACGCCGAGCGACTCGAAGTACTTGAGGTCGGCGGAGGTCTTGGGGGTGGAGGCGTAGAACAGGTCGGCGGCGCCGGAACCGACGAGCACCTTGATGCCCGGGTTGGCCTTGGTGGCCTCGCGGACCTTGGCGGAGGCGGCCTCGAAGCGGGCCTTGGCGTCGACGGCGGCCTTGGAGTTCAGGTCGGCGCCCAGGGCCTTGGCGAGGGCGGCCGTGCGCTCCAGGGACTTGTCGAGGGAGGCGTCGCCGCCGACCGAGACCGCGGCGGCCGGGGCCAGCTTGAGGATCTTGTCCTTGGAGGCCTCGGGGACGTACCAGTAGCTGCCGTCCCAGGTGTTGGTGACGAGCAGGTCGGGCCGCAGGGCCGCGTACTTCTCGACGTTGAACTCGTCGTAGACGTTGCCCAGGATCTCGACCTTGGAGATGTCCATCGTGCCGGCCTGGACGTCGGGCTTGCCGTCGGCCGTCTTGGTCGGGCCGAACACGCCCTTCACCTTGACGCCGTAGTCCGAGAGCGCGGCCGCGGTGCCGGTGAAGGCGACGATGCTCTTCGGCGTCGACTTGGCGGTGACCTCCTTGCCCAGGTCGTCCTTGAAGCTCCAGGAACCGGAGGCGGCGGCGCCCTTGTCCGATGCGCCCGCTCCGTCCTCGGCCTGGTCGGCGCCGCCGCAGGCGGTGAGCGCCGCGACGAGACCGAGGGCGCCGCCGGCGGCGATGAGACCGCGGCGGGTGAAGGGGGAGGCCGGGGACTTGGGCATGTCGATGTCCGCTTTCGTGCGTGGTGCGTGCCGGGCGGCCACGAAGGCCGTTCGAGGGAAGGTTAGCCTAACCTTCCTCAAAATGAGTAAGGGGGCCCTAACTTCCTCGGCCCCCCTCGCCCGTCACGCGTCCGCGAGCGGACCGCCAGTCAGCCCGCGAAGCCCAGTTCGCGGGCGATGAGCATGCGCTGCACCTCGCTCGTGCCCTCGCCGATCTCCAGGATCTTGGAGTCCCGCCACATGCGCGCCACCGGGTACTCGTTCATGAAGCCGTAGCCGCCGTGGATCTGCGTCGCCTCGCGGGCGTTGTCCACGGCGACGGTGGAGGAGTACAGCTTCGCGATCGCCGCCTCCTTCTTGAACGGCTCGCCCGCCACCAGCCGCGACGCCGCGTCACGCCAGCCCACCCGCGCCATGTGGGCGCGCATCTCCATGTCGGCCAGCTTGAACTGGATGGCCTGGTTGCCCCCGATCGGCCGGCCGAAGGCCTGCCGTTCCTTCGCGTACTTCACCGACTCGTCCACGCAGCCCTGCGCCAGACCGGTGGCCAGCGCCGAGATCGCCACGCGCCCCTCGTCCAGGATGCGCAAGAACTGGGCGTAGCCGCGGCCCTCCTCGCCCACCAGGTTGGCGAGCGGGACGCGCACGTTGTCGAAGGCCAGTTCCCGGGTGTCCGAGGAGTTCCAGCCGACCTTGGAGTACGGCGCCGCGACCGTGAAGCCCGGGGTGCCGGACGGGACGATGATCGAGGAGATCCGCGGCCGGCCGTCCTCGGTGCGCCCGGTGACGGCGGTGACGGTCACCAGGCCGGTGATGTCCGTACCCGAGTTGGTGATGAAGCACTTCGAGCCGTTGATCACCCAATCGTCACCGTCCTTGACGGCGGTCGTGCGGCTGCCGCCCGCGTCCGAGCCCGCACCCGGCTCCGTCAGGCCGAAGGCGCCGAGGATCTCGCCGGAGCACATCCGCGGCAGCCACTCCCGCTTCTGCTCCTCGGAGCCGAACCGGAAGATCGGCATGGCGCCGAGGGAAACCCCGGCTTCCAGGGTGATGGCGACCGAGGAGTCGACGCGGGCCAGCTCCTCCAGGGCGATGCCGAGGGCGAGGTAGTCGCCGCCCATGCCGCCGTACTCCTCGGGGAACGGCAGGCCGAACAGGCCCATCCGGCCCATCTCGCGGACGATCTCGTACGGGAACTCGTGCCGCTCGTACAGGTCGCCGATCTTGGGCGCGATGACGTCGTGGGCGAACTCCTCCACGGTACGGCGGAGTTCCTCGTGCTCGGGGGTGAGCCGGTGGTCGAGGGACATGGTTCTCGTTACTCCTTGTGGGAGAGGGCGCGGACGGTACGGGAAGGGCTCGGCCGGCCCAGCTGCTCGGCCATCCACACGCTCGTGGCGGTGAGGGCGGCCAGATCGACCCCGGTCTCGATGCCGAGGCCGTCGAGCATCCACACCAGGTCCTCGGTGGCGAGGTTGCCGGTGGCGCTCTTCGCGTACGGGCAGCCGCCGAGGCCGCCGGCGGAGGCGTCGACCGTGGTCACGCCGTGCTCCAGCGCGGCGAGGGTGTTGGAGAGGGCCTGGCCGTAGGTGTCGTGGAAGTGCACCCCGATCCGCTCGGTGGCGACGCCTTCCGCGTTGAGGGCGGACAGCAGCGCCCGGACGTGGCCGGGGGTGGCGACGCCGATGGTGTCGCCGAGGCTGAGTTCGTCGCAGCCGAGGCCGAGCAGAGCCTTGGCGGTGCGGACCACCTGGGGGAGCGGGACCGCGCCCTCCCAGGGGTCGCCGAAGCACATGGACAGGTAACCGCGGACGTGAGCCCCTTGGTCCTTGGCACGGGCCACGACGGGCTCGAACATGGCCAGGGACTCGGCGACGGTCCGGTTGAGGTTGCGGGCGGCGAAGGTCTCGGTGGCCGAACCGAACACCGCGATCCGCGAGGCGCCGAGGGCGAGCGCGCGGTCGAGCCCGCGCTCGTTGGGGACGAGGACGGGCAGGGCCGCGTCGAGGCCGGCGAGGAGGGGGAACAGCTGCTCGGCGTCCGCCAGCTGGGGCACCCACTTGGGGTGGACGAAGCTGGTGGCCTCGATGGTGGTCAGCCCGGCCGCGGCGAGGCGGTGGACAAACTCGGCCTTCACGGCGGTCGGGACCGTGGTCTGCTCGTTCTGCAGGCCGTCGCGGGCACCGACCTCGTGGATGCGGACCCGGCTGGGGAGGCCGGTGGCGGGGACGGTCATGGGGAGGCCGTTCATGCGCCCTCTCCCTCCGCGTCGGGGGTGACGACGGCCAGGACCTGGTCCATGGCGACGGTGGTGCCGGGGGAGACGTCGAGCTCGGTGACGGTTCCGGCGTGGGGGGCGGAGATGACGTGCTCCATCTTCATCGCCTCGACCACGAGGAGGCTCTGGCCGGCGGTGACGCGGTCGCCGACGGCGACCTTGACGACGGTGACGGTGCCGGGCATGGGGGCGGCGAGGGTGTCGGCCCCCGCGCGGCCTGCTCCGCTGAGGTTCGCGGTGACGGGGTCGTGGGTCTGGACGTGCCAGGTGTCGCCGTCACGGCCGAGCCAGACCCCGTCCGGGGAGGCGGCATGGGTGAAGCGGTGGGTGACGCCGTCGAGTTCGATGGTGACGGTGTCGCTGGTGCGGGCGACCGTGCGGCCGCGGGCCGGTGCCGCTGGAGTCGCCGCGACGCCGTGGCCGGGTGCGGGCCGAGTGCTCTGCCCCAGACCCCGCGCCTCGAACTCCCCCGGACTCCGTCCGGGGGTACCCCCACGCGGGGCCGGGTTTGGCCCGACCGGTCGGGTGTCGATCTGTACCGGGTCCTGGCCCGGGAGGCGGAAGTGGTGGACCGTCCAGGCAGGGGTGCCGCCCAGGCGCCAGCCGGTGGCGGCGTCGAACGGATCCACCCAGCCCGGGCCCCCGGCAGGGTTTCGGGAAGGGGCGGGGTGGGGGAGGTTCAGCAGCGCGGCCGCCGCGTACACCTCCGGCGGGACGCCGTCCGGCAGCAGGGACGGCAGGTCGCGCTCGACCAGGCCCGTGTCCAGGTCGCCCGACACCACGTCCGGGTGGGCCAGCAGGCGCCGCAGGAAGCCCGCGTTGGTCTGGACGCCCAGGATCACGGTGTCCGCCAGCGCGCCGCGCAGCACCCGCAGGGCCGTCGCCCGGTCCGGCCCGTACGCGATGACCTTCGACAGCATCGGGTCGTACGTCGACCCCGTGTCGACCCCGGCCACCAGGCCCGAGTCGGTACGGACCGCCCCGCCCGACGGCTCCGACAGCGCCAGCACCGTACCGCCCGACGGCAGGAACCCGCGCGCCGGGTCCTCCGCGCAGATCCGGGCCTCGATCGCGTGGCCGGTCAGCGTGACCTCGGCCTGCGTGAAGCCCAGTTCGGCCCCGGCAGCCACCCGCAGCTGCTGCTCCACCAGGTCCAGCCCGGTGATCAGCTCCGTCACCGGGTGCTCGACCTGGAGCCGGGTGTTCATCTCCATGAAGTAGTACGAGGACGGGTCGCCGCCCGGCACGATGAACTCCACCGTGCCCGCGCCGACGTACCCGCAGGAGCGGGCCGCCTCCACCGCCGCCGCGCCCATCGACGCCCGCAGTTCCGGCGTCAGCAGGACCGAGGGGGCCTCCTCGATGACCTTCTGGTGGCGCCGCTGGAGCGAGCACTCGCGCTCGCCCAGGTGCACCACGTTGCCGTGCGCGTCCGCCAGTACCTGGATCTCGATGTGCCGCGGCCGGTCCACCCACCGCTCCACGAGCAGCGTGTCGTCACCGAACGAGGAGCGGGCCTCGCGGCGGGCCGCCGCGATCTCCTCGCCGAGCAGGTCCGCGTCCCGCACCAGGCGCATGCCCTTGCCGCCGCCGCCCGCCGAGGGCTTCAGCAGCACCGGCATGCCGATCTTCTCGGCGGCCGAGGCCAGTTCGGCGTCGCTCAGGCCGCTCCCGGACGAGCCGGGGACGACCGGGACCCCGGCCGCCTTCACCGTCTCCTTCGCCCGGATCTTGTCGCCCATCAGCGAGATCGCCGAAGCCGGCGGCCCGATGAACGCGAGCCCGGCCTCCGCGCAGGCCGCCGCGAAGGCCGCGTTCTCCGCGAGGAAGCCGTAGCCGGGGTGAACCGCCTCGGCGCCGGTGCGCCGGGCGGCGTCCAGCAGCCGCTCCACCGACAGGTAGCTCTCCGCGGCCGCCGCCGGGCCGATCCGGACGGCCGTGTCGGCCTCCCGTACGTGCCGCGCGTCCGCGTCCGCGTCGCTGAAGACGGCCACGGAGCGGATGCCGAGCTCCCGCAGGGTGCGGATGACGCGTACCGCGATCTCGCCCCGGTTCGCGACCAGAACAGTGCTGAACATCAGTGTGGTCCTCACGTCACATACGGAAGATGCCGAATTGCGGTTCGCCCAGCGGGGCGTTCGCGCACGCGGTCAGGGCCAGTCCCACCACCTGCCGGGTCTCCAGCGGGTCGATCACCCCGTCGTCCCACAGCCGCGCGGTGGCGTAGTAGGCGTTGCCCTGCTCCTCGTACTGCGCGCGGACCGGTGCCTTGAAGGCCTCCTCGTCCTGCGCCGGCCACTCCTGGCCGGCGCCCTCGATCTGGTCGCGCTTGACGGTCGCGAGGACGGAAGCGGCCTGTTCGCCGCCCATCACGGAGATCTTGGCGTTCGGCCACATCCACAGGAAGCGCGGCGAGTACGCGCGCCCGCACATCGAGTAGTTGCCCGCCCCGTACGAGCCGCCGACGACCACCGTCAGCTTCGGGACCCGCGCGCACGCCACGGCCGTGACCATCTTGGCGCCGTGCTTGGCGATGCCGCCGGCCTCGTAGTCGCGGCCGACCATGAAGCCCGAGATGTTCTGGAGGAACAGGAGCGGGATGCCGCGCTGGTCGCACAGCTCGATGAAGTGGGCGCCCTTCTGGGCGGATTCGGAGAAGAGGATGCCGTTGTTGGCGACGATGCCGACCGGGTGGCCGTGGATCCGGGCGAAGCCGGTGACCAGCGTCTGCCCGAACTCCGACTTGAACTCCTGGAAGCGGGAGCCGTCCACGATCCGGGCGATGATCTCGCGGGCGTCGTAGGGCGTGCGCGAGTCGACGGGGACCGCGCCGTACAGCCCGTACGGGTCCGCCTTCGGCTCCTCGGGCGCCTCGACCGACCAGGGCAGGGCCCCGCGCGCGGGGAGGGTCGCCACGATGTTGCGTACGATCCGCAGCGCGTGCGCGTCGTCCTCCGCGAGGTGGTCGGTGACGCCGGAGATCCGGGAGTGGACCTCACCGCCGCCGAGCTCCTCCGCCGTGACGACCTCGCCGGTGGCGGCCTTCACCAGCGGCGGACCGCCCAGGAAGATCGTGCCCTGGCCGCGGACGATGACGGCCTCGTCGCTCATCGCCGGTACGTAGGCCCCGCCCGCGGTGCAGGAGCCGAGGACGGCGGCGATCTGCGGGATGCCGGCGCCGGACATGCGGGCCTGGTTGTAGAAGATGCGGCCGAAGTGGTCCCGGTCGGGGAAGACCTCGTCCTGCATCGGGAGGAAGGCACCGCCCGAGTCGACCAGGTAGAGGCAGGGGAGACGGTTCTCCAGCGCCACCTCCTGCGCCCGCAGGTGCTTCTTGACGGTCATCGGGTAGTACGTGCCGCCCTTGACGGTGGCGTCGTTCGCGACGATCACGCACTCGCGGCCGCTGACCCGGCCGATGCCCGCGATGACCCCGGCGGCCGGGGCCGCGCCCCCGTACATGCCCTCGGCGGCCAGCGGGGCCAGCTCCAGGAAGGGGGAGCCCGGGTCGAGGAGGGTGTCCACGCGCTCGCGCGGGAGCAGCTTGCCCCGGGCGGTGTGGCGGGCGCGGGCCTTCTCGCCGCCGCCAAGGCGGGCCGCTTCCAGCCGGGCGCGCAGGCCCTCGGCGAGTTCCCGGTGGGCGGCCTCGTTGGTCCGCCAGGCCTCGGACGCCGGGTCCGCGGCGCTCGTCAGCACTGGTGCCTGCTGCATCGGTCGAGCTCCCTTGCTCGGTCCACGTAAACCGGTCACGCTGTTAATGAGCGTTAACGCTTGTGAGGCTTAGGTTAACGAGCGCTAACGGCCCTGTCTAGAATGGATTCCCATGAGCACCAGAGCGGCCGCCCCGACCCGTCGCGAGCAGATCCTCAGTGAGGCCGCTCGACTCTTCGCCGAGCGCGGCTTCCACGGCGTCGGCGTGGACGAGATAGGGGCCGCGGTGGGCATCAGCGGACCCGGCCTGTACCGCCACTTCGCGGGCAAGGACGCGATGCTCGCCGAGCTGCTCGTCGGGATCAGCGAACGGCTGCTGACCGGTGGCCGGCGCCGGGTGGAGGAGGCCGCCGGGGACCCGGCGGCGGTGCTGGCCTCCCTGGTGGAAGGGCACATCGACTTCGCGCTCGACGACCGCGCGCTGATCACCCTGCACGACCGGGAGCTGGACCGGCTGCGCGAGGCCGACCGCAAGCTCGTGCGCCAGCTCCAGCGGCAGTACGTCGAGCTGTGGGTGGAGGTCGTCCGGCAGCTCCACCCGGAGGTCGGCGAGTCGGAGGTGCGGGTCTCCGTGCACGCGGTCTTCGGCCTGCTGAACTCCACCCCGCACCTGGCGGCCCCGGGCCGGGAGGCCACCGAGTCGCTGCTGCGGCGGCTCGCCAACGGGGCGTTCGGAGCGCTGTCGGGGTGACACCGGGTGTCCGCTGGCCGGGATGGAACAGACGGCTCCGCCCGGGCGGCGGCAGAATGACCCGTATGCCTAAGCCGATAGAGACGCCTGCCCAGCCCGAGGGAACTCCCAGCCGCGCCGAACTCGTCGACCACCTGGTCCGTACCCGGATAGCGGGCGACGTGGCCACGGCCCGCGAGAACAACCTCTCCCACTACCGCAAGCTCGCCAACGGCGACCGGCACTACTGGCTGGGCCTGGAACTCGGCGACCGCTGGACGGACGAGCAGGACGTCCTGGCCGTGATGGCCGAGCGGTGCGGCGTCGTGGACGACGCGGAGCACCGGTACGGGCAGGACACCATCGACCCGGAACTGACGGTCGCCGCCCTGGACCGGATGGCGGCCCGGCTGCGCAAGGCGGCGCTGGACCGCCAGCGCGTGCTGCTGGCCACCGGCCACCCGGGCGGCCTCCTGGACGTGCACCGGGCGACGGCGGCCGCGCTGCGCGGGGCGGGCTGCGAGATCGTGGTGGTCCCGCCGGGCCTGACGGCCGACGAGGGCTCGGTGTGGCAGTTCGCGGACGTGGCCGTACTGGAGCGCGGGGCCACGCTGTGGCACACCCACTCCCCGGCGCCGATGGCGGCGATCCTGGACGGCCTGGCGGCGGCCGGCCGCCCGCAGCCCGACCTGGTCGTGGCCGACCACGGCTGGGCGGGCTGCGCGGCGCAGCGGGGGATCGACGCCGTGGGCTACGCGGACTGCAACGACCCCGCGCTGTTCCTCGGCGAGGCGGAGGGCACCCTCCAGGTGGCCGTCCCGCTGGACGACCACGTCCGTGACCCGCGCTACTACGACCCGATGGTGGCCTACCTGCTCGCGGCGGCGGGCCTGCGGTAACGGCCCCGGCGGCGGGTCCGGGCCGGGTTCCGGCGGCCGCCAGTGGAGCCGGCCGCCCCGTCAGCGGAGCCAGCCGCCCGTGACGGCCTGCACGGCCGAGCCGTCGAGGTCGGCCAGCTTCGGGGCGACGAAGTCCCGGGCCCAGTCGGAGGTCTGGACCCGGAACGGCACCTGCGCCGCGTCCAGCAGGGCGACCACGGGTTCGGCCGCCTCCGCCGAGGTCTGCGAGGTATCGGCCCCGTACGACTTCATCGTGCGCTCGACGTACGCCCGGAGCGCGCCGCCGTACGGACCGGCCGCCTCCACCATCGCGGGCACGTCGAGCTGCTGGTTGGTCACGAACTCGCTGGTCACGGCGCCCGGTTCGACCACGGCCACCCGGACGCCGACGCTCGCCGCGACCGGCGCGAGCGACTCCATGAACCCCTCCACGGCGAACTTGGCCGCGCAGTAGGCCTCGTTGAACGGCTGGCCGACCACTCCGCCGACGCTGGTCACCGTGATGAGCCGGCCGCCCGACGCCCGCAGGTGGGGCAGCGCCGCGAGGGTGAGTTCCACGACCCCGAAGTAGTTGACCTCCATCGCGGCCCGGACCGGGCCCATGCCCTGCTGCTCGACGGTGCCGGCGAACCCGGCGCCCGCGTTGTTGACGACCGCGTCCAGCCGGCCGTGTTCGGCGACGACCTCCGCCACGCACCCGGCCACGGACCCGGCGTCGGTCACGTCCAGCCGCTTGACCTGGACGAGGTCGGCGACACCGGCCTCGCGGGCGGCCGTCAGCAGCGCGTCCGCCCGGCGCGGGTCGCGCATCGTCGCGACGGTGTGCCAGCCGACCCGGGCGGCGCCGACGGCCGCGGCCAGGCCGATGCCGGAGGAGGTGCCGGTGATGAGGACGGTCTTGGTGGTGGTCATGGGGATCTCCGTGGGGCGTGGGGCGCTGCATAGGTGCGTGTGCACACACATTATCTTTGTGTGCGTGTGCACGCAACCTTCCTGCCGGTAGGCTGCTCCCCATGGCGCAGAACAACCTCACCCTGGGCGACCTCACCCCCCGCGACCACGCCTTCTACGGTCTCGTCTGGGCGGGCTCGACGCTCAGCGCCCGCGTGGACCAGGCCCTCGCGCGCCGCCACGACCTGCCGTTGTCGTGGTTCGAGGTCATGCTGTGGCTCCGGGCGCAGCCGGAGCCGGTCGCCGCGTCCGAGCTGGGAGCGATGACCCTGCTCAGCCGCAGCCAGGTCTCGCGGGTCGCCGACTCCCTCCAGGCGCGCGGCCTGGTCGAGCGGATACCGTCCCCGACCGATGCCCGCTCGGTCCGGATCGCCCTCACCGAAGCGGGCCGCCGCGCCTTCGAGGAGGCCGACGCCACCCGCCGCGAGGTCCTCGCCGAGGTCTTCGACGACCTCCTCGACGACGCGGACATCGCCGCTCTGGAAGGCATCTGGGCCAAACTCAAGTCCCGTCCCGCGGCCCGGGGGTAGACGGCGTCGGGTCCAGGTACACGCGGCGGATCGACGGCCAGCGCTCGCGCAGCTGCGACTCCGCGTCCTCGCAGGCCGCCTCCACCTGTCGGGCCGAGGCCAGGTCGTGGAAGTCGATCTTCGCCGCGATCAGCACCTCGTCGGGGCCCTGCACCAGTGTGGTCAGCTCCACCACCCCTTCGATGTGCGGCACCGAGAGCAGTTCCTCCCGTACCTGCGCGCGCGTCGCCGCCGGCAGCGGCCGCCCGATCAGGTACTGCGCGTTGGAGCGGCCCAGCTCCCACGCCACCCACACCAGCAGCAGGCCGATCAGCAGCGACGCGACGCCGTCGTACACGCCCGAACCCGTCAGCTGCGCCCCCAGCAGCCCGCCGGCCGCCAGGACCAGCCCGATCAGGGCGGCGACGTTCTCCAGCAGGACGGCCTTCACCGCCGTGTCCGGGGTGTGCTTCACGTACCGGCCCAGCGGCGTCCGCAGCCGCGCCGCCTCGCCCCGCACCTGCCGCCAGGCCACGAGCAGCGAGTAGCCCTCCAGCAGGAAGGCCACCGCGAGGATGACGTACGAGACCGCCGGGTCGCCCGGGTCCTCGCCCTGCACCAGGGTGTGGATGCCGTCGTACACGGCGAAGACCGCGCCGCCGACGAAGGTCGCGACCGAGGCGAGCAGCGCCCAGATGTAGCGCTCCGGCCCGTACCCCAGCGGATGCGCCTCGTCCGCCGGCCGCGCGCTGCGTTTCAGCGCCGCCAGCAGCATCACCTCGGTGACGGTGTCGGCCACCGAGTGCCCCGCCTCCGACAGCATCGCGCTCGACCCGCTGACGATCCCGCCGACCGCCTTGGCGGCGGCGATGCCGAGATTGGTGACGACCGCGACGACGACCGTCCCGACGCTCTCCGACTGCGCCGCTCCGGTCGCTTCCGGGGGCCCGGGTGGTCCGGGTGCTTCTGAGGCCATGCAGCGACGGTAGGCGCGGCTATCCGTGCGGGACGCGCACGACACCCTCCTGGATGACCGTCACGGCCAGCCGGCCGTCCTGCGTCCAGATGCGGGCCTGGCCGAGGCCCCGGCCCGCGGCCGCCGTGGGCGACTCCTGGTCGTACAGCAGCCACTCGTCGGCGCGGAAGGGCCGGTGGAACCACATGGCGTGGTCCAGGGAGGCGCCGACCACGTCCCCGACGGCCCAGCCGCCCCGGCCGTGGGCGAGCAGCACCGAGTCGAGGAGCGTCATGTCGGAGACGTACGTGGCCAGGCAGGTGTGCAGCAGCGGGTCGTCGGAGTCGAGCTTCTCGGCCGTACGGAACCACACCTGCGAGTGCGGCTCGCGCGGCTGCCCGACCGATCCCCACGGGGGAGTCGTCGCGTACCGCAGGTCCACCGCGCCGCGGGCGTCGATCAGCCGTTCCACCGTGCCCGGGTCGCGGAAGACCTCGCGGTACAGGGGGAGCGAGTCGGCGGCCGTCGGCAGGGTCTCCGGGTCGGGCGCGGCCGGCATCGCCGCCTGGTGGTCGAGCCCTTCCTCGTACGTCTGGAAGGACGCGGAGAGGTGGAAGACGGGCTGCCCGTGCTGGACGGCGACGACCCGGCGCGTGGTGAAGGAGCGCCCGTCGCGGATCCGGTCGACCGAATACACGATGGGCGCGCCGGGATCGCCGGCGCGCAGGAAGTACGAGTGCAGCGAGTGCGCGGCCCGGTCGGCGGGCACGGTGCGGCCGGCCGCGACCAGCGCCTGGGCCGCGACCTGCCCGCCGAAGACCCGCGGTACCAGCGACGGACGGCTGGTACCGCGGAAGATGTCCTCCTCGATCTGCTCCAGGTCGAGCAGGTCGAGGAGCGTCACCAGTGCCTCGTTCATGGGAGTGGGACTGCGCTCCTCACAGGCCCATGGACTTGGCGATGATGGACTTCATGACCTCGCTGGTGCCGCCGTAGATGCGGTTCACGCGGTTGTCGGCGTACAGGCGGGCGATCGGGTACTCGTTCATGTAGCCGTACCCGCCGTGCAGCTGGAGGCACTTGTCGATCACGCGGTGCGCGACCTCGGTGCAGAACAGCTTCGCGGACGCGGCCTCGGCGGCCGTCAGCTCACCGGCGTCCAGGGCCTCCAGCGCGCGGTCGGCGACGGCCTCGGCAGCGTCCACCTCGGCCTGGCAGGAGGCCAGCTCGAACTTGGTGTTCTGGAAGTGCGCGACCGGCTTGCCGAAGACGGTGCGCTCCGTCACGTACTGCTGGGCGAACCGTATGGCGGCCTTGGCCTGGGCGTACGCGCCGAACGCGATGCCCCAGCGCTCGGAGGGCAGGTTCGCGCCCAGGTAGTAGAAGCCCTTGTTCTCCTCGCCGAGCAGGTCCTCGACCGGCACCTTGACGTCGACAAACGCGAGCTCGGCGGTGTCGGAGGTGCGCAGACCGAGCTTGTCCAGCTTGCGGCCGATGGAGTAGCCCTCGGACTTGGTGTCCACGGCGAAGAGGGAGATGCCGAAGCGGCGGTCGTCCTCGCGCGGGGCGGAGGTGCGGGCGCAGACGATCACCCGGTCGGCGTGGACACCGCCGGTGATGAAGGTCTTGGCCCCGTTGAGGACGTAGTGCGTGCCGTCCTCGGAGAGCTTGGCGGTGGTCTTCATGCCCGCGACGTCGGAGCCGGTGCCGGGCTCGGTCATCGCCAGCGCCCACATCTCCTCGCCGGTGACGAACTTCGGCAGGTAGCGCTTCTTCTGCTCGTCGCCGGCCAGCATCTTGATGTACGGGAGGGCGAGCAGCACGTGCACGCCGGAGCCGCCGAAGTTGACGCCCGCGCGCGAGGTCTCCTCGTAGAGGACGGCCTCGAACTTGTGGGTGTCCAGGCCCGCGCCGCCGAACTCCTCGGGCACGTTGATGCCGAAGACGCCGAGCTCGCCGAGCTTGTAGTAGAAGTCGCGCGGCGCCTGGCCGGCCTGGAACCACTCGTCGTAGACGGGGACGACCTCGGCCTCGATGAAGGCGCGGATGGTCTCGCGGAACGCCTCGTGGTCCTCGTTGAAAACGGTGCGGCGCACGGCCGGCTCCCCTCTGCGGCTAAACCGCCGCCCGCTCGTGCGGAGGTGGTCGCGCGCCGTCGTGGTGGCTCGATTCGATGGCATACGTCTAAGCGCTTGCTCAGATTAAGTTACCGGCGAGTTGCCGCCGCTGTCCAGGGTGCGTAGCGCGAACCACAGTTCCATCCGGGTGTCCGGGTCGTCCAGGTCGCGCCCGAGGAGGGCGGCGCAGCGGGCGATGCGCTGGCGGACCGTGTTGCGGTGGACGCCTAGGGCGGCGGCGCTGCGGTCCCAGCTGCCGTGGTGGGCCAGCCAGCCGCGCAGGGTCGCCGCCTGGGCCGGGGCCAGCGGGGCGAGCAGGGCCTCGGCGTGCGCGCGGGCCCGCGCCGGGTCCAGAAGACCGGGGAGACCGCCCTCGGAGTGCCGGACCAGCGGGGCCCGGGCCGCCTCGGCGCGCTCCAGCGCCCGGCGGGCCTGGGTGTCGGCCGCCGCCAGCGCCCCGGGGGCGGCCGGGGCGCTCACCCCGAGCCGCCACCCGGGCTGCGGCGCCGGGTCCCGGTCGGTGAGCAGCCGCAGCTCCGGGCCGCGCGCGTCCAGCAGTACGGTGCCCAGCGCGCCCGCGAGGGCCTGCGGATCACCCCCGCCCCGGGCGTGCACCACCTGCCAGGGGCCGGCCGCCAGCGCCGCGGCCGGGTCCCCGTCGAGCAGCAGCCGGGTCAGCGCGGCGGCCTCCGCCGCGGCCGGGCGGTGCGTGGTGAGCAGGCCCAGCAGCACGGCGGCGATGGCCGTGATGGCGTGGTCCCCGGCGGTGCGCTCCGGAACGGCGACGCCCAGCACCGGGCCGGGACCCGGGCCCGGGCCGCCGCCCAGCGCGTACGCCGCCAGCTGCCAGCCCGCGGCGGAGTCGGTCGCGGTGGCCGGCCCGCCCGGCGCGGCGACCCGCGCGAGCAGCGCCTCCTGGGCCGCCCCGGCCCCGGGCGGCAGCTCCCGGCCCGCCTCCCGCCCCCCGGGCAGCAGGACGACCCGGCCGCCCAGGCTCGCCGCCAGCCGGCGCAGCACCGCCGGAACCGGATCCGGCCGCGCGGCCGCCGCCGCCAGCGCCTGCTGCGCCTCGGTGACCCGGCGCAACTCGCGCGTCCGGGCCTCCGCCATCAGCCGCCACACGGTCCGGGCGACGGCGGTGAACGGGGTCCCGGGCGGGACCTCCAGCAGCGGCAGCCCGTGCCGCGCGCAGGCCGCCGCCAGCTCCGGCGGCACCTCCTCGTACACCGGCGCCACCCCGAAGCCGAGCGCCGCCGCGCCCGCCGCGACGAGCCGGGCCACGTACCCGTCGGCGTCCGGCCCGAGCTGCGCCCCGGCAGTGAGCAGCAGCTCCCCGCCCAGCAGGTACGGCGAGGGATCAGCCATCTCGGAGGCGTGGACGGCGTGCACGGCGACCTCCCCGGCCGCGTACAGCCCCCGCAGGCCGAGCTCCCGGTCGGCGAGCAGGGCGGAGAGCGCGACGCCCGGAGTCGGCGGCTGGTCCGGCATGGATACTCCGTACATATGTGAGCTGCCTGGTGGAGGAAACGTACACTTCGCGACCCCGAGGTGTCCCCTTACGCTCGAAGGACCGCACACCCCCCTCCGGAAGGCACCCCATGAGCACGCAGCCGCGCGGACCCGTCGACTCCTCCCGCATCCCGCGCTACGCGGGCCCGGCGACCTTCGCCCGGCTGCCGCGCCTGGACGAGGTCGGCTCGGCCGACGTGGCCGTCGTCGGCGTCCCGTTCGACTCCGGTGTCTCCTACCGGCCGGGCGCCCGCTTCGGCGGCAACGCCATCCGCGAGGCCTCGCGCCTGCTGCGCCCGTACAACCCGGCGCAGGACGCCTCCCCGTTCGCGCTCGCCCAGGTCGCGGACGCCGGCGACATCGCCGTGAACCCCTTCAACATCAACGAGGCCGTCGAGACGGTCGAGGCCGCCGCCGACGAGCTGCTCGGCGCCGGCTCCCGCCTGATGACCCTCGGCGGCGACCACACCATCGCGCTGCCGCTGCTGCGCTCGGTCGCCAAGAAGCACGGCCCGGTCGCGCTGCTGCACTTCGACGCCCACCTGGACACCTGGGACACCTACTTCGGCGCCGAGTACACGCACGGCACCCCGTTCCGGCGCGCCGTGGAGGAGGGCATCCTCGACACCGAGGCGCTCTCGCACGTCGGCACGCGCGGCCCGCTCTACGGCAAGCAGGATCTGGACGACGACGCCAAGATGGGCTTCGGCATCGTCACCTCGGCCGACGTCTACCGGCGCGGCGCCGACGAGGTCGCGGACCAGCTGCGCCAGCGCATCGGCGACCGCCCGCTGTACATCTCCATCGACATCGACGTGCTGGACCCGGCGCACGCGCCCGGCACCGGTACGCCGGAGGCGGGCGGCATGACCTCCCGCGAGCTGCTGGAGATCATCCGTGGTCTGTCCTCCTGCAACCTGGTCTCCGCGGACGTGGTCGAGGTCGCCCCGGCGTACGATCACGCCGAGATCACCTCGGTCGCGGCGTCGCACACCGCGTACGAGCTGACCACGATCATGAGCCGGCAGATCGCGGCGTCGAAGACGAAGTAGGACCCGAGAAGGGCGAGTAAGCGCACGTGACGCACGACCACGACCTGGTACTCCGTCCCACCGAAGCCCAGACGGCCGCCGCGCTGGCGCCGCCGCCCGGGCGGACGGGCGGGGACCTGGTCGTGGAAACGCTGCGCTCGCTCGGCGCCACCACGGTGTTCGGGCTGCCCGGGCAGCACGCGCTGGCCGTGTTCGACGCGGTGGGCCGCTCCGATCTGCGGCTGGTCGCCCTGCGCACGGAGAGCAACGCCGGGTTCGCGGCCGACGCGTACGGCCGGCTCACGGGCGAGGCCGTCCCGCTGCTGCTGTCCACCGGTCCGGGCGCGCTGATGGCCCTGCCGGCGCTGGCGGAGGCGGCGGCCGCCTCCGCCCCGGTGCTGGCCATCTCCTCGCAGGTGCCGAGCACGGGACTGGGCGGTGGGCGGCGCGGGCACCTGCACGAGCTGCGGGACCAGTCGGCGTCGTTCCGGGACGTGGTGAAGTCGGTCCACACCGCCCGGACCCAGTCCCAGATCCCGTCCGTCATCGCGGCGGCCTGGGAGTCGGCGCTGAGCGCCCCGCACGGGCCGGTCTGGATCGAGATCCCCGAGGATGTCCTGCGCGCGGAGACGATGATCCCCCAGGTCACGGGAGTGGACGCGACCCCGCACGAGCTCGTCCCGCGCCCGGAGCTGACGGCCCTCGCGGCGCACTGGCTGTCCGAGGCCGCCCGCCCGGTGATCATCGCGGGCGGCGGGGTCGTGCGCGCGGACGCGGCGGGCAAGCTGAGGCAGCTCGCGGAGCGGCTGGACGCGCCCGTGGTCACCACCTTCGGCGGGAAGGGCGCCTTCCCCTGGACCCACCCGCTGTCCCTCCAGTCCTGGCTGGAGGACCGCCACATGACGCACTTCCTGGAGGACGCGGACGTCCTGCTGGTGGTGGGCTCGGGGCTCGGGGAACTCTCCTCGAACTACCACACGTTCTTCCCCACGGGCCGGGTCGTCCAGATCGAGGCGGACCTCGGGAAGCTGGAGTCCAACCACCCCGGCCTCGGCATCCACGCGGACGCCCGGACGGCGCTGCAGGCCCTGCTGGAGACGGTCGCGGAGCGGCACGACCCCTCCGCCCCGGCCCGCGTCCGGATGGTCCTGGACGAGATCGCGGCCCGCCTGGCCGACCAGGACGTGGCGCTGGAGCAGGAACTGCTGGCCTCGGTCAGGTCGGCCCTGCCGCCGCGCTCGCCGTCGTTCTGGGACATGACGATCCTGTCCTATTGGGCATGGTCCGCCTTCGACGCGAAGCACCCCAACACCATGCACTCGGCGCAGGGCGCGGGCGGTCTCGGCTACGCCTTCCCGGCGGCCCTCGGGGCGTGCGTCGCGGAACCGGGCACGCCGGTGCTGGCCGTCTCGGGCGACGGCGGCGCCATGTACTCGGTCGCGGAGCTGGCCACGGCGAAGCAGCACGAGCTGGACGTGACCTGGCTGATCGTGGACGACGGCGGCTACGGCATCCTGCGCGAGTACGGCTGTGCGACGGGTACGGACCTCACCGGCCCGGACTTCGTCGCCCTGGCGGCCTCCTTCGGCGTCCCGGCCGCGATCACCTCGGCCGCCACCCTCCGCGAGGACCTGGCGACGGCCCTCGCCTCCCCGGGCCCCTCGGTCCTGGTTCTCCCGACCACCCTCAAGATGTTCGCCCCGACCCACCTCTGACGGGTCGTGCGGCGGGGCCGGCCACCCGGGCCGTCTCGCCGAGCGGCGGCAGCGTCGCGCACGGCCGAACCTCCGGTTAAATACCCATATCGGTTGGTTCGTCATGCACCGGAACGCGTAGCTGCTCGCCTGCATGGCACCCGGGACAGAGAGGGAACCCCTCGAATGGCTGAGGATCGCGTGCAGGGTGACGAGGCCGCCGAAGGACGCGAGGTGCCGGCCGGCGTCCGGCGGCGCGGTATCCAGCGGCTGGGTACCGGGGTCTGGGGTGCGGGCCGGTCCATCTGGGCGGCCGACACCGAGGGCCGTGACACCGAGGTCGAGCTGCTCGGGGTCACCGAGGAGGCGCCGCCCGAGGCCGTCGCCGGGGTGCTCGGGCCGGCGGCCGGCGCCGTGGCCTGCGTGCGGCGGCGGAGGTTCCTGGTCGACGGGAAGCCCGTCATGCTGGCCACCTCCTACCTCGACGCCGACCTGGTCGCCGGCACCCCGGTCACCGAGCCCGACACCGGCCCCGGCGGGATCTACGCCCGCCTCGCCGAGCTCGGCGTCGCACCCGCCCGGTTCCGCGAGGAGGTCCGCGCACGGATGCCCGGCCCCGACGAGGCCGCCCGGCTCGGCCTCGGAGCGGGCACCCCCGTCGTACTCGTCCGCCGTACCGCCTTCGCCGCCGACGGCCGGGTGGTCGAGGTCAACGAGATGGTGCTCGACGCCTCCGCCTACGTCCTGGAGTACGCGTTCGACGCGCCGTGACCCGGACGGCCCGCGCGGCTCGCCCACCGGCGCGTAAACCCGTTCGATTGTTTCCGCGGGATGAAATCCGCCGGTCGCGGCGTTGGGGCTTCCGGCAGGGCAGGATCGACGGGGAGGCATGACGTGGCGGCGGCGGAGACGGAAGCAGGCGGAAAACGGGGCTGGGGCAAGCGGCTGGCCGGCTACACCTGGCGGTACAAGGCCAACGTGCTGCTCGCGCTCGGGTCCTCGCTGGCCGGCATGGCCGTCATGGCGCTCGTGCCGCTCGTGACACGGACCATCATCGACGACGTCATCGGCGACAAGAGCAAGCCCATGGGCCCCTGGGCGGGCATGCTCATAGGCGCGGCCCTCCTCGTCTACGTCCTCACCTACATACGCAGGTACTACGGCGGACGCCTCGCGCTCGACGTCCAGCACGACCTGCGCACCGAGATGTACGCGGCCATCACCCGGCTCGACGGCCGCCGCCAGGACGAGCTGTCCACCGGCCAGGTCGTCGGCCGGGCCACGAGCGACCTCCAGCTGATCCAGGGCCTGCTCTTCATGCTCCCGATGACCATCGGGAACTTCCTGCTCTTCGGGATATCCCTCGGCATCATGCTGGCGCTGTCCCCGGTGCTGACCCTCGTCGCCCTGCTCATGGCCCCCGCCCTCTGGTACATCGCCAAGCGCAGCCGCAAGAAGCTGTTCCCCGCCACCTGGTACGCCCAGAGCCAGGCCGCCGCCGTCGCCGGGGTCGTCGACGGGGCCGTGACCGGCGTCCGCGTCGTCAAGGGCTTCGGGCAGGAGGAGCAGGAGACCGGCAAGCTCCGCGAGGCCGGCCGCCGCCTGTTCGCCGGCCGGATGCGGGCCATCCGGCTCAACTCGAAGTACACCCCCGCCCTCCAGGCCGTGCCCGCGCTCGGACAGGTCGCCATGCTGGCCCTCGGCGGCTGGATGGCCACCCGGGGTCAGGTCACCCTCGGTACCTTCGTCGCCTTCTCCACCTACCTCGCCCAGCTCGTCGGCCCCGTCCGCATGCTCGCCATGGTGCTCACCGTCGGCCAGCAGGCCCGGGCCGGCGTGGAGCGCGTCTTCGAGCTGATCGACACCGAGCCGGTGATCGAGGAGGGCACCACGGAACTCCCCGCCGACGCGCCCGCCACCGTCGAGTTCGAGGACGTCCGCTTCGGCTACGACGCCGAGCGGCCCGTCCTCGACGGGTTCTCGCTGCGGATCGCGGAGGGCGAGACCGTCGCCCTCGTCGGCTCCTCCGGCAGCGGCAAGTCCACCGTCTCGCTGCTGCTGCCCCGCTTCTACGACGCCGACGCGGGCGCCGTCCGCGTCGGCGGCCGCGACGTGCGCGAGCTGACTTACGCCTCGCTGCGCGGCGCGATCGGCCTGGTGCCCGAAGATTCGTTCCTCTTCTCCGACACCATCCGTGCCAACATCGCCTACGGACACCCCGGGGCCGACGAAGAGCAGATCCGGGCCGCCGCGCGCGCCGCCCAGGCCGAGGGGTTCATCGAGGCCCTGCCCGCCGGGTACGACACCAAAGTCGGCGAACAGGGCCTGACCCTCTCCGGCGGCCAGCGCCAGCGCATCGCGCTCGCCCGCGCCCTCCTCACCGACCCCCGGCTGCTGCTCCTGGACGACGCCACCTCCGCCGTCGACGCCCGCGTCGAGCACGAGATCCACGAGGCGCTGCGCGCCGTCATGGCCGGCCGCACCACCCTGCTCATCGCGCACCGCCGCTCCACGCTCGCGCTGGCCGACCGGATCGCCGTACTCGACCACGGCCGTCTCTCCGACATCGGCACCCACGAAGAGCTCGAGCGCCGTTCCCCCCTCTACCGCAGGCTGCTGACCGACCCCGAGGCCCTCGGCGCCGCCTCGCCGCGCACCCCCGAGGCCGCCGCGATGGCCGAGTTCGAGAGCGACCTCGAACGGGACATCGAGATCGAGGCGGAGATCGACTCCGAGCCGGTCAACTCCAAGCGCCGGGTATCGGGCGGGATCACCCCCGAGCTCTGGCGCCGCGAGGACGCATCGAAGGGCGACGCCCCCGCCGCCGCCGGCAGCCCCGCCACGCCGGAGCTGCTCGCACAGGTCGCCGCCCTGCCGCCGGCCGACGACCTGCCCGACGTGGACGAGGACCGGGCCGCGTCCGCCGAGGAGAGCTACGGCCTGCGCCGGCTGCTCCACGGCTTCTGGGCGCCGCTCGCCGTCAGCCTCGGTCTCGTTGCCGTCGACGCGGGCTCCGGGCTGCTGCTGCCGATCCTGATCCGGCACGGCATCGACAAGGGCGTCGAACAGGCCGCGCTCGGGGCGGTCTGGGTGGCCGCGGGGCTGGCCCTGGCCGTCGTCATCGGCCAGTGGGCCGCCCAGTTCGCCGAGACCCGGATGACCGGGCGGACCGGCGAGCGCGTCCTGTACGCCCTGCGCGTCAAGATCTTCGCCCAGCTCCAGCGCCTCGGGCTCGACTACTACGAGCGCGAACTGACCGGCAAGATCATGACCCGGATGACCACCGACGTGGACGCGCTGTCCAGCTTCCTGCAGACCGGGCTGGTCACCGCCGTCGTCTCCGTCTTCACCTTCTTCGGCATCCTGATCGCCCTGCTCGTCCTGGACGTGGAACTGGCGCTGATCGTCTTCGCCACGCTGCCGCTCCTGGTCATCGGCACCGTCGTCTTCCGCCGCAAGTCCGTCGCCGCGTACGAACTCGCCCGCGACCGGGTCAGCGGCGTCAACGCCGACCTCCAGGAGTCGGTGGCCGGGCTGCGCATCGTCCAGGCGTTCCGCCGCGAGGGCGACGGCGCCGTCCGCTTCGCCGGACGCAGCGACTCCTACCGCTCGGCCCGGGTGCGCGGCCAGTGGCTGATATCCGTCTACTTCCCCTTCGTGCAGCTGCTGTCCTCGGGCGCCGCCGCCGCCGTGCTGATCGTCGGCGCCGGCCGGGTGGAAGCCCAGACGCTCACCACGGGCGCGCTCGTCGCCTACCTGCTCTACATCGACCTGTTCTTCGCGCCGGTCCAGCAGCTCTCCCAGGTCTTCGACGGGTACCAGCAGGCCACCGTCTCGCTCGGCCGGATCCAGGACCTGCTGCGCGAGCCGACCACCACCCCCCGGCCCGCCGACCCGCGCCCGGTGGAGGAGCTGCGCGGCGAGGTCGCCTTCGAGGACGTGCGCTTCGCCTACGGCACCGCCGAGGAGCGCGGCGAGAAGGGGGAGGCGCTGGCCGGGATCAGCCTGCACATACCGGCCGGGCAGACCGTCGCCTTCGTCGGCGAGACCGGCGCCGGAAAGTCCACGCTGGTCAAGATGGTGGCCCGGTTCTACGATCCCACCTCCGGCCGGGTCACCGCCGACGGCGCCGACCTGCGGGAGCTGGACCTGACGGCGTACCGCCACCGGCTGGGCGTCGTCCCCCAGGAGGCCTACCTCTTCCCGGGGACGGTCCGTGACGCCATCGCCTACGGGCGGCCCGCGGCGAGCGATGCCGAAGTGGAGGGCGCCGCCCGCGCGGTCGGCGCCCACGACATGATCGCCACCCTCGACGGCGGCTACCTGCACACCGTCGCCGAGCGCGGACGCAACCTCTCGGCCGGGCAGCGCCAGCTGATCGCGCTGGCCCGCGCCGAGCTCGTGGACCCGGACGTCCTGCTGCTGGACGAGGCCACGGCCGCGCTCGACCTGGCCACCGAGGCGCAGGTCAACCTCGCCACCGACCGGCTCGCGGGCAAGCGCACCACCCTCGTCGTGGCCCACCGCCTGACGACCGCCGCCCGCGCCGACCGGGTGGTGGTCCTCGACCGCGGCGTGGTCGTGGAGGACGGCACGCACGCCGAGCTCCTGGCGCG
This sequence comes from Streptomyces sp. NPDC054883, assembly GCF_053610645.1. Lineage (NCBI taxonomy): Bacteria > Bacillati > Actinomycetota > Actinomycetes > Kitasatosporales > Streptomycetaceae > Streptomyces > Streptomyces sp. NPDC054883. Next base: position 80,536 of record NZ_JBSGYT010000005.1, read on the forward strand.
CGGCGGCCGGTACGCCGCACTGTGGCGGGCCTTCGCGGGAGAGGACGAGCGGGCCGCCGCCTGAGACCGCCGCCCGAGGGCCCGGTGCAACCTTCCGGGGACCCGGGGCGTCGTACGGGCGTACGTGTTACGTACGACTGATCGGGGGGCCGGGATGTTGACGCAGGCGTGGAAGCGGGGGAGCGAGGGGCGCGGCCGGGGGCGCGCCCTGCCCCTGGGGGTGTTCGCGGCGGCGCTGTCGCTCGCCGGCGGCGCGCTGCTCACCGCGCCCCCGGCGCGGGCCGCGGCCGAGGACGACCTCTGCACGGGCCGGCTGGTCAAGGTGCTGCCGCTCCCGGCCGGCGAGGGGGAAGTGCGCGTGTACAAGAGCCGCGCCCGGGTGTGCGCCCTGACGGTCGCGGCGCAGCCGGGCGAGCGCCGCCGGATGGCGGTGAGCGTTCAGCCGCGTGGCGGTGTCCCGGTCGCCGATGCGGGGCGGTTCACCCGTTACGCGGGCCCCGTCACCGTCGGCGCGATCAGCCGGTGCGTGTATGTAAGGGGGAACGTAGCGGCCGGATCGGCCGATTCCGGCTGGATCCTGTGCTGACGAGTTCCCCGCGGCCCAACTTGGTCTGTTCAGAGGCGCGTTGGCCCCGCTAGGTTCACGGCGACCGAAGTGAACGCAAGGGGAGGGCGAATGCGCAAGACGCTCGGATGGCTGCTGTCGCTCGTGGTGCTCATCGGCACCATGGGCGCGGCCGGCGCCACGGCACAAGCGGCCACCGCCGCGGGGCCGGCCGCCGCCGCGGACATCAAGGACCAGATCCTCGGCATCCCGGGGATGAGCCTGATCGAGGAGAAGCCGTACCCCGGGTACCGCTTCTTCGTGCTCGACTACGAGCAGCCGGTCGACCACCGCCGGCCCTCGAAGGGGACCTTCAAGCAGCGCCTGACCCTGCTGCACAAGGACACCTCCCGGCCCACGGTCTTCTACACCTCCGGCTACAACGTCAACACCGGCCCGCGCCGCAGTGAGCCGACCACCATCGTCGACGGCAACCAGGTGTCCCTGGAGTATCGATTCTTCACGCCCTCCCGGCCCGACCCGGCCAACTGGGCGAACCTGGACATCTGGCAGGCCGCCAGCGACCAGCACCGCATCTTCAGCGCGCTGAAGAAGATCTACAGCAAGAACTGGCTCGCCACGGGCGGCAGCAAGGGCGGCATGACCGCGACGTACTACGAGCGGTTCTACCCGCGCGACATGGACGGCGTCGTCGCCTACGTCGCGCCGAACGACGTCAACAACAAGGAGGACTCGGCCTACGACCGGTTCCTCGCCAAGGTCGGCACCAAGGAGTGCCGCGACAAGCTGAACGCCGTCCAGCGCGAGGCGCTCGTCCGCCGCGAGCCGCTGGAGGCCAAGTACGCCGCCGCGGCCGCCGAGAACGGCTGGACATTCACCACCGTCGGCAGCCTCGACAAGGCGTACGAGGCGGTGGTGCTCGACTACACCTGGGCCTTCTGGCAGTACAGCCTGCTCGCCGACTGCGCCGGCATCCCCGCCGCGGCGACCGCCTCCGACCAGGAGATCTGGGACACCGTCGACACCGTCTCCGGCTTCTCGGCCTACACCGACCAGGGGCTGGAGACGTACACGCCGTACTACTACCAGGCGGGTACGCAGCTCGGTTCGCCCGACATCAAGCAGCCGCACCTCAAGGGGCTGAGCCGCTACGGCTACCAGCCGCCGAGGGACTTCGTGCCGCGTGACATCCCGATGGCCTTCCAGCCGGGGGCCATGGCCGACGTCGACGCCTGGGTGCGCACCCACGCGGACCGGATGCTGTTCGTGTACGGGCAGAACGACCCGTGGGGCGCCGAACCGTTCCACCTCGGCTACGGGGTGAAGGACAGCTACGTGATGATCGCGCCGGGCGCCAACCACGGGGCCAACGTCGCCAAGCTCCAGGACGGCGAGCGGACCCTCGCGACCGCGCGGATCCTCCAGTGGGCCGGAGTGGCACCGGCCGCCGCCCTCGCCGACGCGGGCCGCGCGGCGCCGCTGGCCAAGCCCGACCCGCAGCTCGACCAGCAGGACCTCCCGCGCGAGGCGCAGCTGCGCCCGTAGCCCCGGGGCAGCGCGGCCGCGGGCCGGCGTACGCGCTCAGTCGTACGCCAGCCCGTGGCCCAGCGGGTAGCGGCCGGGCACCGCGACCGGCAGCCGGCCCGCGGGGCGCCGCGCACCGGTGAGCACCCGGGCCGCCGCCCGCATCTCCACGTCCGTCCAGCAGTACGTGGCCACCTCCGCGGCACACTCCGGGAGCCGGGCGCCGTCGTAGGGGTTGCGGACCGCGACGGCCACCACCGGTACCCCGGTCGCCAGCAGGTCCGCCACCAGCGCCCGCTGCGGACTGTCGCCCTCCGGAACGTTGTAGGTGCACACCAGCACCGCCGCGTGACCCGGCGCGGCCGCCACCGCCCCCTCGGGAGCCACCGCCGAGGCCCGGCAGCCCAGGGCCGTCAGCTCCCGCGCCAGTACCTCCGTAGGGGGACCGGTGGTACCGCTGGGGGAGGGCGGGGCGGCGCCCGTCACCAGTACCCGGGGCGCGGCCGCGGCGTCCAGCGGCAGCAGCCCGGCCCGGTTGGCCAGCAGGGTCGTGGTCCCGGCCGCGATCTCGTCGGCGGCCGCCAGGTGGCCGGCCGGGCCGACCACGTCCGCCAGGTCCGGCGCCGCCGTGTACGGCGCGGCGAACAGGCCCCGGCGCGCCTTCAGTTCCAGGATCCGCAGCACCGACTCCTCGATCCGGGCCACCGTCAGCTCGCCCGACTCGACGGCGGCCAGCACGCTCCGGTATGCCAGCGCCAGGTCCGGCGGGTTGAGCAGCTGGTCGCAGCCGGCTTTGAGCGCGAGCACCGGGACCCGGTCGTTGCCGTACTTCTGGCGGACCCCGGCCATGTCCAGCGCGTCGGTGACCACCACCCCGGCGAAGCCCAGGCGTTCGCGCAGGATGCCGGTCACGATCGGCCGCGAGAGGGTCGCCGGGTCCCCCGAGGGATCGAGCGCGGGGAAAACGATGTGCGCCGTCATGATCGCGTCCACGCCCGCCGCGACGGCCGCCCGGAACGGCGGCTCGTCCAGCTGCTCCCACTGGGCGCGGGTGTGCCGCATCACCGGGAGCCCCACATGGCTGTCGGTCTCCGTGTCCCCGTGCCCGGGGAAGTGCTTGGCGGTGGCCGCCACCCCCGCGCCCTGGTAGCCGCGCACCTGGGCGGCGGCCAGCGCCGCCACCGCCTGCGGGTCGGCGCCGAAGGAACGTACGCCGATCACCGGGTTCGCCGGGTTCACGTTCACGTCCGCGACCGGCGCGTAGTCCTGCCGGATGCCCATCGCGGCCAGCTCGGCGCCCGCGATCCGCGCGGCCCGGCGGGCTTCGGCGGTCGAACCCGTCGCGCGGTGGGCGGCGCCGAGCGCCATCGCTCCCGGCAGCAGGGTCGCGGGCTTGCCGATACGGGCGACCGCGCCGTGTTCCTGATCCGTGGACAGCAGCAGCGGGACGCCGGAGCCGGAGCCGGCGGCCGCCTGCTGGAGCCCCTGCGACAGGGCGGCGATCTGCTGCGGGTCGCGGGTGTTGTGGGCCCACCCGAAGTAGATGATCCCGCCCAGGTGGTAGCGGGCGACGAGCTCGGCGGCGGTGCGCACCCCGAACTGCGCCAGGTTCACCTCCGCGTCCGCCGGGTCGGGAGCGGTCGCGGAATGCCCGTAGGCCCGGGACACGAACAGCTGCCCGACCTTCTCGGCCAGGCTCATCCCGTCCAGCAGCCGGCGCAGCTCCGCCCGGTCCGGGTACCGCCCCGGCGCGCCTCCGGGTCCGGAGTCCGGGGGGCGCGGGTCGTCGCCGGCGCCGTCAGGGCCGGTGCGGACGGCCGAGGCGGAGGAGGCCGCCCCGGTGGCCGTGACGGCGGCCAGGGCGGCCGCGGTGAGCAGGGACCGGCGGGAGGCGTGGTTCGGCACGCGCCGGACCCTACTGCCGGGCGGCGTCCCCGCGGCCGCGGACACTCGCGCCGTCCCCCGGAAGTGGCCCCTCGGGAGCAGTGGTCCGGCCGTCTGCCCGGCCCGTCCAGTGCGCCTGGAGGGCGCGGACCGCCGCGGTGATCGCCGGGCGGCGGGCCGCTCCGGTGCGCCACAGCGCGTACAGCCGCCGGACCGGCCCCGGTTCCAGCGGCACGGCCACCGCCCCCTCGGGCAGCGGGCCCGTACCCAGCCGCGGTACGACCGCCACCCCGAGCCCCGCCGCCACCAGGGCGACGATGGTGTGGTTCTCCTCGGCGACGTGCGCGATGTCGGGCTCGAACCCCGCCGTGCGCAGGGTCCGCACCAGCCAGTCGTGGCAGACCCGCCCCGGGGGCTGGCACACCCACCGCTCGCCGCCCAGGTCCGCCCGGCGGACCACGGCGCGCGCGGTGAACGGATGCCCGGCCGGGACCACCAGGTCGCAGTGGTCCTCCCCGATCACCGCCTGCTCGACGCCCTCGGGGGCCGGGAGCGGGGCGATGTCCCAGTCGTGCGCCACGGCCAGGTCGGTGACCCCGCGCGCCACGAGGTCGACGGACAGGTGCGGGTCCACCTCCGTCAGACGGACGTCCAGCGCCGGATGCCGCGCGGCCAGCTCGGCCAGCACCCCGGGCAGCAGCCCGCGCGCCGCCGAGGCGAAGGCGGCCACCGTCAGCAGCCCGCTCGGCTGCCCGCGCCGCTCCTCCAGCGTCGTCTCGGCCCGCTCCACGATCGCCAGCAACTCCCGTGCGGTGTCGGCGAGATGGCGGGCCTCCTCGGTGAGGGCTACCCCGCGCCCGCGCCGCTCCAGCAGCGTGGTGCGGGTCTCGCGCTCCAGTTTGGCGATCTGCTGCGAGACGGCCGAGGGGGTGTAGCCGAGGGCGGCCGCCGCGCCCGCGACGGAGCCGTGGACGGAGACGGCGTGCAGGGCGCGGAGCCGGGACAGGTCGAGCATGCCGCGATGGTAGCGCCGACCGTCCTGGACGCGTAAGCGTTGCTTCATCCATACCGGAAGAGATCCGCGCTGGTGCTACACGGTCCGGCCGCCGATGCTCGACGCATGCGTCCCGTACACACCGCACTCGCCGTACTGGTCACCGCCGTATGGGGGTTCAACTTCGTCGTCATCCAGATCGGCCTCGGCCACTTCCCGCCGCTGCTCCTGTCCGCCCTGCGGTTCCTCGTCGCCGCGCTGCCCGCCGTGTTCTTCGTCGGCCGCCCCAAGGTGGCCTGGAAGTGGATCGCGGGCGTCGGAGTGGCCCTCGGCATCGCCAAGTTCGGCCTGCTGTTCACCGGCATGGCCGCCGGGATGCCCGCCGGGCTGTCCTCGCTCGTCCTCCAGGTGCAGGCCGTCTTCACCGCCGTCCTCGCCGCCGTCGTGCTGCGCGAGCGGCCCGGGCCGCTGCGGGTGCTCGGCATGGGCGTGGCGCTCGCCGGGATCGCGGTCGCCGCCGTGGACGAGGGCGCCTCCGGGCCGGTCACCGGCTTCACGCTCGTCGTGGCGGCCGCCGCCTGCTGGGGCGTGTCCAACGTGCTGACCCGCAGGGCCGCGCCGCCCGACGCGCTGAACTTCATGGTGTGGGTGTGCACCGTGCCGGTGCTGCCGCTGGTCGCGCTGTCGCTGCTGCTGGAGGGGCCCGGGCGGGACCTGGCCGCGCTGCGCGCGCTGGACTGGTCCGGGGTCGCCGTCATCGGGTACGTCGCCTGGGTGTCGACGGTGTTCGGCTTCGGCGCCTGGGGCTACCTGCTGCGCCGCTACCCGGCCTCCGCGGTGGCCCCGTTCTCGCTGCTGGTCCCGGTGTTCGGCATGTCGTCGGCCGCGCTGGTGCTCGGCGAGGGCGTCTCGGGCCCGCGCTGGCTGGCCGCCGCCCTGCTGGTCGGCGGCGTGGGCCTGACGTCACTCGCCCCCGCGCGGTCGAAGACCCGTACGACGGCCGTCAGCCCGGCGGCTCCTGCCGCAGCGGCAGCCGCCAGTCCTGCCCCGTGAGGGTGACGCCGTAGGACCGGTGCGGATGCTCCGCGACCAGCGTGAAGCCGGCCCGCTCGCAGAGGGAACGGGCCGATTCCAGTCCGTCGTTGGTCCACAGCACCAGCTCGCGGTAGCCCACCGGGCGGGCGAAGGCGACGACGGCGCCGACGAGCACGGCGCCGACGCCGTGGCCGCGCGCCCGCGGCTCGACCAGGAGCGGCCGCAACCGCGCCGTGCCGCTGCACGATCCAGCCCGGCTCGCCGGGCTCCGGGCCGCGCGGCCGCACCGGTCCGGCCGGCGGGTCTCCAGGGGGCCTCATGGCCCGAGGACAGCGAGGCGCCGCCGCTCGGGCCCGCTACTTCTTCCCGCCGCCCAGGAGCTGTCCGAGCAGGCCGCCGAGGCCGACGCCCAGGGTGGCCACGCCCTGGAGCGGGGCTCTTGCCGTCGCTCCCGGCCCCTGCGCCCCGCCCGCCTCGGCGGACGCCTGGCGCACCGCGCGGCCTTCGTCATGGCGCCGACCGTGGTGGTGAGCGTTTCGCGCGCGCGGTCGGTGTCCGTACCGAGCAGGCCGGCGATCTCGTTCAGCCGGTCGTCGCCGAGCTCGTTCAGCGCATCGTCCCGGAAGGAGGATGCGCTCGTGCCGGAAACGCTACGTGTGACCCGGTTCGACGGCACTCCGGACGCGCCGGTCGTCGTACGGGCGGGCGCCTTGGGTAATGGAGAAGTAAAGACCTGGGCCCGGGTGCAACCACCGGCGGCGGTGGCGGGTCGTATGGAGCGTCGGTACTTCCGGGAGGGGATCTGGGGGGATCGGGAAGTCCGGCACGGGAGGGGTAACCGTGAGGGGGTCCGGCCGGAAGGCCGGGCCCCTTTTCGGTTCGCCGCCGGTCCCTCCCGGATCGTCCACAGGCGCGGCGCGCTGTCGGCGGCGCCCGGTACTTTCTTGGCATGACGAGCAACGGGGCAGTGCAACTCGCGGTGGTCGAGGGGGTGCTGGAACGCATCACCTACGCCAACGAGGAGAGCGGCTACACGGTCGCCCGGGTCGACACCGGCCGGGGCGCCGGAGACCTGCTGACCGTCGTCGGGTCGCTGCTCGGCGCGCAGCCCGGCGAGTCGCTGCGGATGGAGGGCCGCTGGGGCTCCCACCCCCAGTACGGCAAGCAGTTCAGCGTGGAGAACTACTCCACCATCCTGCCCGCCACCATCCAGGGCATCCGGCGCTACCTCGGCTCCGGTCTCATCAAGGGCATCGGTCCGAAGATCGCCGAGCGCATCGTCGACCACTTCGGCACCGACACCCTCGACGTGATCGAGGGCGAACCGAAGCGGTTGATCGAGGTCCCGGGTCTCGGCCCCAAACGGACCAAGCTGATCGGCGCAGCCTGGGAGGAGCAGAAGGCCATCAAGGAGGTCATGGTCTTCCTCCAGGGCGTCGGCGTCTCCACCTCCATCGCGGTCCGCATTTACAAGAAGTACGGGGACGCCTCCATCTCCGTGGTCCGCAACCAGCCCTACCGGCTCGCCGCCGACGTCTGGGGCATCGGCTTCCTCACCGCCGACCGCATCGCCCAGGCCGTGGGCATCCCGCACGACAGTCCGGAGCGGGTCAAGGCCGGGCTCCAGTACGCCCTGTCCCAGTCCACCGACCAGGGCCACTGCTTCCTCCCGGAGGAACGGCTGATCGCCGACGGGGTCAAGCTGCTCCAGGTCGACACCGGGCTGGTCATCGAATGCCTGGCCGAACTGGCCGCGGACCCGGAGGGAGTCGTCCGGGAGTCCGTGCCGGATCCGCAGGGCGGCCCGCCGCTCACCGCCGTGTACCTGGTCCCCTTCCACCGGGCCGAGCTGTCGCTGGTCGGCCAGGTCCGGCGGCTGCTGACCGCCGAGGAGGACCGGATGCCCGCCTTCCAGGACGTGGACTGGGACAAGGCCCTGGCCTGGCTGGCCACCCGCACCGGCGCCACGCTCGCCCCGGAGCAGCGGGACGCCGTCCAGCTGGCCCTCACCCGCCGGGTCGCCGTCCTCACGGGCGGCCCCGGCTGCGGCAAGTCCTTCACAGTGCGGTCGATCGTGGAACTGGCCCGGGCCAAGAAGGCGAAGGTGGTGCTGGCCGCCCCCACCGGCCGGGCCGCGAAGCGGCTCTCGGAGCTGACCGGGGCCGACGCCTCCACCGTGCACCGGCTCCTGGAGCTCAAACCGGGCGGGGACGCGGCCTTCGACCGAGACCGGCCCTTGGAGGCCGATCTCGTCGTGGTGGACGAAGCCTCGATGCTCGATCTGCTGCTGGCGAACAAACTGGTCAAGGCGGTGGCGCCCGGTGCGCACCTGCTGCTGGTCGGGGACGTGGACCAGTTGCCCTCCGTGGGCGCGGGCGAGGTGCTCCGGGACCTGCTCGCCGAGGGCGGGCCGGTACCCGCCGTCCGGCTGACGCGGATCTTCCGCCAGGCCCAGCAGTCGGGCGTGGTCACCAACGCCCACCGGATCAACACCGGTGTGCCACCCATCACCGACGGGCTGCCGGACTTCTTCCTCTTTCCCGAAGAGGACACCGAGGAGGCCGGCCGGCTCACCGTGGACGTGGCCGCACGGCGCATTCCAGCCAGATTCGGCCTCGACCCGCGCCGCGACATCCAGGTGCTCGCCCCGATGCACCGGGGCCCCGCCGGGGCCGGCAACCTCAACGGCCTGCTCCAGCAGGCGGTCACTCCCGCCCGCCCCGGCCTGCCCGAGAAGCGGTTCGGCGGCCGGGTCTTCCGGGTGGGTGACAAGGTGACCCAGATCCGGAACAACTACGAGAAGGGCGCCAACGGCGTCTTCAACGGCACGGTCGGCGTCGTCACCGGCCTCGACCTGGACGAACAGCGCCTGACGGTGCGCACGGAGGAGGACGAGGAGGTCCCCTACGAGTTCTCCGAGCTCGACGAACTGGCCCACGCGTACGCCGTCACCATCCACCGCTCGCAGGGGAGCGAGTACCCGGCCGTCGTGATCCCGGTCACCACCGGGGCCTGGATGATGCTCCAGCGGAATCTGCTCTACACCGCGGTGACCAGGGCGAAGAAACTGGTCGTCCTGGTCGGGTCACGCAAGGCGCTCGGCCAGGCGGTGCGTACCGTTTCCGCAGGCAGGAGGTACACGGCGGTCGCCCCCAGGCTGTCCGGCCGGATACCGGTGGGAAACATCACCTAAATGATCGATCATTTGGGGTTCCCGGCAGTGCGCGCAGGGGGCAGGATATTCAAATTGAAGGCACTCAGTGCCGTCAGAAGCACCAAAGGCCGACCCCGAGTGCACTCTCCTGCGCCAAATGGGGGAAGGTAGAGGCAGTCAGGGCACCTCGAAGAAGAGGCACTACGTCGGTGAGGGATGACGTGAGCGACAACTCTGTAGTACTCCGGTACGCGGACGGTGAATACACCTACCCGGTGGTCGAGAGCACCGTCGGTGACCAGGGCTTCGACATCTCGAAGCTGCGGGCCCAGACCGGGCTCGTCACCTTGGACAGCGGCTACGGCAACACCGCCGCCTACAAGTCCGCGATTACCTACCTCGACGGCGAGCAGGGGATCCTGCGCTACCGCGGCTACCCGATCGAGCAGCTGGCCGAGCGTTCGACCTTCATCGAGGTCGCCTACCTGCTGATCAACGGGGAGCTGCCGACCGTCGACCAGCTCGCGTCGTTCCGCAACGAGATCACCCAGCACACGCTGCTGCACGAGGACGTCAAGCGGTTCTACGACGGCTTCCCGCGCGACGCGCACCCGATGGCGATGCTCTCCTCCGTGGTCAGCGCGCTGTCGACGTTCTACCAGGACAGCCACAACCCGTTCGACGAGAAGCAGCGCCACCTCTCGACGATCCGGCTGCTGGCCAAGCTGCCGACGATCGCGGCGTACGCGTACAAGAAGTCCGTCGGCCATCCGGTGGTCTACCCGCGCAACGACCTCGGCTACGTCGAGAACTTCCTGCGCATGACCTTCTCCGTGCCGGCCCAGGAGTACGACCTGGACCCGGTCGTGGTCTCCGCGCTCGACAAGCTGCTGATCCTGCACGCGGACCACGAGCAGAACTGCTCGACCTCCACCGTGCGTCTGGTCGGCTCCTCGCAGGCGAACATGTTCGCCTCGATCTCCGCCGGTATCTCGGCCCTGTGGGGCCCCCTGCACGGCGGCGCCAACCAGTCGGTGCTGGAGATGCTGGAAGGCATCAAGAACGACGGCGGCGACGTCGACGCCTTCATCCGCAAGGTGAAGAACAAGGAAGACGGCGTCCGCCTGATGGGCTTCGGACACCGCGTCTACAAGAGCTTCGACCCCCGGGCGAAGATCATCAAGGCCGCGGCGCACGACGTCCTCTCGGCGCTCGGCAAGAGCGACGAGCTGCTCGACATCGCGCTCAAGCTGGAAGAGCACGCGCTGGCCGACGAGTACTTCGTCTCGCGCAACCTCTACCCGAACGTGGACTTCTACACCGGTCTCATCTACCGGGCCATGGGCTTCCCGACCGAGATGTTCACCGTGCTCTTCGCGCTCGGCCGGCTCCCCGGCTGGATCGCCCAGTGGCACGAGATGATCAAGGAGCCCGGCTCCCGCATCGGCCGCCCGCGCCAGATCTACACCGGCGAGGTCCTGCGCGACTTCGTCCCGGTCGAGGCCCGCTGACCCGAGTCGCCTCGCGCCTGAAAAGGCCCGCGCACACGAAAAGCGCCCCGCCGTCGATCCCCCCACGGGTCGACGGTCGGGGCGCTTTCCTTTCCCCGGAACGGATTCCCCCCACGGGACCCGGACCGGGGTGTCGGCGAGGAGTGCGGACGTGAAGCACTCCGACGGGGGTTCTGCCGGGACCCGCACGGGTCGGGAGGGCCGCTCAAAGCTCCCCGGGGCGCACGTGTCCCGGCCGGCTGATGCCCGGGACGTCCCCCAAGACCTCCCGCGAACGTCCCCCAAGACGTTCCTGGCATCACCCCATTAGACCCGCGCATCCGCCGGATGGTTACGTTCGAATCACTGTGATCTGCGTCTCCTGTGAAGGACCTGTGTGTGCGGTGCGAAGGGAATCCCCTAGCGGAAGGACCGCAACCGCAGGCTGTTGGTCACCACGAAGACCGAAGAAAAGGCCATGGCCGCCCCGGCGATCATCGGGTTGAGCAGCCCGGAAGCCGCCAGCGGCAGCGCGGCCAGGTTGTAGCCGAAGGCCCAGAAGAGGTTGCCCTTGATGGTGGCCAGGGTCCGGCGGGAGAGGCGGATCGCGTCCGCCGCCACCCGCAGGTCGCCCCGGACGAGCGTCAGGTCGCCCGCCTCGATCGCCGCGTCCGTGCCGGTCCCCATGGCCAGGCCCAGATCCGCCTGGGCGAGGGCCGCCGCGTCGTTGACGCCGTCCCCCACCATGGCGACCGTGCGGCCCTCGGCCTGGAGGCGGCGCACGACTTCCACCTTCTCCTGCGGGAGCACCTCGGCGATCACCTCGTCGATGCCGACCTCGCGGGCCACGGCCTCGGCCACGGCCCGGTTGTCGCCGGTCAGCAGCACCGGGGTGAGTCCGAGGGCCCGCAGCCGGGCCACCGCCTCGGCGCTGGTCCCCTTCACCGCGTCGGCGACGCTCAGCACCCCGCGCGGCTGCCCGTCCCAGGCGACCAGCACCGCCGTGGCGCCCGCGGCCTCGGCGGCGGCCAGGGCCCCGGCCAGGGCGGCCGGCAGGGCGGCGACGCCCCGCTCAGCCAGCAGCCGCGCCCGGCCCACCAGTACCGGGCGCCCGTCGACCACGCCCCGTACGCCGAGCCCGGGGAAGTTCTCGAAGTCCTCGGGGACCGGCAGGGCGCCCACCCGTTCGGCGGCGCCCTCCGCGACGGCCCGGGCGACGGGGTGCTCGGAGGCGTGCTCCAGGGAGCCGGCCAGCCGCAGCAGCTCCGGCTCGTCCACGCCCGGGGCGGAGTGCACTCCGGTCAGTGTCATCCGGCCGGTCGTGACGGTGCCGGTCTTGTCCAGCACGACGGTGTCCACCCGGCGGGTCGACTCCAGCACCTCCGGCCCCTTGATCAGGATGCCGAGCTGGGCCCCCCGGCCGGTACCGACCATGAGCGCCGTCGGGGTGGCCAGACCCAGGGCGCAGGGGCAGGCGATGATCAGGACCGCCACGGCGGCGGTGAACGCGACCGTCGCATCGTCGGTGATCAGCAGCCAGGTCACCCACGTCCCGAGGGAGAGCAGCAGGACGACGGGCACGAAGACGGCGGAGATCCGGTCGGCGAGGCGCTGCACCTCGGCCTTGCCGTTCTGCGCCTCCTCGACCAGCCGTGCGATCCGGGCCAGCCGGGTGTCCGCGCCGACCCGGGTCGCCTCGACGAGCAGCCGCCCGGAGGCGTTGACGGTGGCGCCGGTGACGGGGTCGCCGACGCCCACGTCCACGGGGACGGACTCGCCGGTCAGCAAGGACACGTCGACGGCTGAGCTTCCCTCGGCCACCGTGCCGTCGGTGGCGATCTTCTCGCCGGGCCGGACCACGAACCGGTCGCCGACGGCGAGCGCGTCCACCGGGATCCGCACCTCGCGGCCGCCGCGCAGGACGGCGACGTCCTTGGCCCCCAGCTCCAGCAGCGCCTTGAGGGCCGCGCCGGCCTTCCGCTTGGAGCGGGCCTCCAGGTAGCGGCCCAGCAGGATGAAGGTGACGACGCCGGCGGCGACCTCCAGGTAGAGGGAGTCGCCCGTGCGGGACGCGGTGAAGTCGAAGCCGTGCCGCATCCCGGTCGTCCCGGCGTGGCCGAAGAACAGCGCCCACAGCGACCAGCCGAACGCCGCGAGCGTGCCGAGCGAGACCAGGGTGTCCATGGTGGCCGCGCCGTGCGTCGCGTTCGTCCATGCGGCCCGGTGGAAGGGCAGGGCGCCCCACACGGCGACGGGTGCGGCCAGGACCAGCGAGAGCCACTGCCAGTTGTCGAACTGGAGGGCCGGGACCATGGCCAGGACCACGACCGGCAGCGCCAGGGCGGCGCTGACCACCAGGCGCCGGCGCAGCGCGGCCGGCGCCTGGCCGGCCGCGCTGTCCGCTGCGGCGGCGCCGGGCTCCGGTGCGGGCGGCGGCGGCTCCTCGGCGGTGTAGCCGGTCTGCACGACGGTCGCGATCAGGTCCGCCACCCGCACGTCACCCGCGTACGAGACCTTGGCCTTCTCGGTGGCGTAGTTCACCGTGGCGCTGACCCCGGCCATCCGGTTCAGCTTCTTCTCGATGCGGGCGGCGCAGGAGGCACAGGTCATCCCGCCGATGGCCAGCTCGACCTCGGCGACGGCGGCCACCGCCACCGGTCCTTCGTGCACTGCGCTGCCGCTCATTTCCGGCTCCAAGGGAAAGGCCGGGCCGTACGGGACCAGTATGAGCGGTCCCGTACGACCCGGCGGGGGTCCTTCCGCTGTTCTACCCGGCCTCAGGCCCGGCCGGCCAGCTCGTACCCGGCCTCGTCCACGGCGGCGCGCACGGCCTCCTCGTCGAGCGGGGCGGCGGAGACCACGGTGACCTCACCGGTCGCGGCGACGGCCTTGACCGAGTTCACCCCCGGCAGCGCCGAGAGCTCTTCGGTCACCGCGCCCTCGCAGTGCCCGCAGGTCATGCCGGTCACCCGGTAGACGGCGGTGGTCTGGGTGTCCGTCTCGGCGCTCATGTCGTTCTCCTCTTCGAGGGCGTGTCGGTCGCAGACGGGGAGGCGTCTTCCACCCTCCTCCCCGTCCCCGTTGCCAGTGTACCCCCAGGGGGTATTAGGGGAAGCGCGGCGCGGTGCGGTTGAGGCCGTGCGGTTCACGCGTCGCGGCGGCCCCGGTTCCCTGGTCGGCGGGCCACCCAGGCGCGGATCGCATCGTCGTACCAGTAGGGCTTGCCGTGTTCCACCTTGTCCGGGGCCGGCAGCAGTCCGTGCTTGCGGTAGGAGCGCACCGTGTCCGGCTGGACCCGGATGTGGGCGGCGATCTCCTTGTACGACCACAGCTGTCGGTCGCTCATGCACGACACCTCCTTGTCCACGGCGCCGGAGCCGGCCGGGAGGCCGTCGGGGGAGCCGGCGCGTGGACGGACGATCACTCGGGGTTGTGCCCGGGGAACGACTTTCGGTGACTGGAGGGGAGGGGCTGTCGACGGGCTGTGACGGAGAACCCGCGAAACGCGGACATGCGTGACACGCGGGGGACCTCTGTGACCGGTGCGGCACACCGGTCACAGGACTCGGTCGCGGGACTCAGCGGTAGAGCGCGGGCCGTTCCACGAGCTCCACAGGGGTCCGGGCACCGCTGCGCGCGGCGGCGAGCCCCGCCTCGGAGACGGCGGCGGCCGCATAGCCGTCCCACGCGTCGGGTCCGTCGATCCGGCCCCGTGCGGCCGCCGCCACCCACCGCCGCACCTGGCGGTCGTAGGCGTCGGCGAACCGGGTGAGGAAGTCCTGGGCGATCTCTCCGCCCCACCGGCCCGCCGCCTGCACGACCATCGCGTGGGCGTCCCCGATCCGGGCGCTGCCCGACTCGCCGACCGCCTCGCACTGCACCTGGTAGCCGAAACCGCAGTTGACGAAGATCTCCACGTCGACGATCGCCCCGCCCGAGGTCTCCAGCAGTACGAAGCGGGGATCGCTCAGCCCCTGCGGCGCGGCCGCGGACGGGGCGGGCGAAAGGACGGTCACCGCGGTGATCTCCTGCCCCAGCAGCCAGCGGGCCGCGTCCACCTCGTGCACCACGGAATCGCTGATCAGCATGTCGCTGGTGAAGAACGAGGGCGAGGCCGCGTTGCGGTGACGGCAGTGCAGGAACAGCGGCCGGCCGATCCCGCCCGCGTCCAGCAGCGCTTTCAGCCGCTCGTACTCGGCGTCGTGACGCCGCATGAAGCCCACCTGCACCAGCCTGCGGCCCAGCCTGCGCTCCGCCTCCAGCACCCGCAGGGCGCCCGCCGGGTCCGGGGTCAGCGGCTTCTCGCACAGCACCGGGAGCTCGCGTGCGAGGGCGTGCAGGAGCGCCTCCTCGTGGGCGGCCCCGGGCGAGGCGATCAGTACGGCGTCCACCCCGGGCGCGGCCATCGCGGCCGCCGCGTCGGTGTGCGCGCTCACTCCGTCCAGGCCCGCCACGGCCTCCTTGACGCGGTCGCCGTCCGGATCCGCCACGGCCACCACCCGCGCCCCGCCGACCGTCCGGCCGATCCGGCGGACGTGGTCGGCGCCCATCCTCCCGGTGCCGATGACGGCGATGCCGAGCGTGCTGGTCATGTGGGGGTCCCCCTCGGTGTGTCGGGTGTCAGCGGGCGCCGCAGGAGCGCAGGTAGGCGCGGGTCCGGCGGGCGATCGGCAGCGGCCGGTCCGGCGTACACGGGTACATGTCCTGCTCGACGATGGCGAACAGGTCCACGCCGAGCGCCTGAGCGGCGGCCAGTACCGGTTCCAGCGCGGGCACCCCCGCCGGCGGCTCGCACATCACCCCGCGCGCCACGGCGGGCCCGAACGGCACCTGTCCGGCGACGACTTCGGCGAGGATCCGCGGATCCACCTGCTTGAGGTGCAGGTAGCCGATCCGTTCGCCGAAGGTCTCGACGGCCCGGAGGCTGTCCCCGCCGCAGTACGCGTAGTGCCCGGTGTCCAGGCAGAGCGAGACCAGCTCCGGGTCGGTGGCGTCCAGGAACCGGGCGACGTTCTCGGGGGTGTCGATGTGGGTGTCCGCGTGCGGGTGGACCACGATCCGCAGCCCGTACCGCTCGCGCACCTCCCGGCCCAGGCGCTCGGTCTGCGTGGTCAGGTCGCGCCAGCCGGACGCCGTGAGGGTCCGGTCCTCCAGCACCTCGCCGGTCTTGTCGTCGCGCCAGAACGACGGGATGACCACGAGGTGCGCGGCTCCCATGGCCCGGGTGAGTTCCGCGATCCGCGACACGTGCTCCCAGGTCTGCTCCCACACGCCCGGCCCGTGATGGAGTCCGGTGAAGACGGTGCCCGCGGACACCCGCAGCCCGCGCTTGGCGGTCTCGTCCGCGAGGCGGGCCGGATCGGTGGGCAGATAGCCGTACGGGCCGAGTTCGATCCACTCGTACCCGGCGTCCGCGACCTCGTCCAGGAACCGCTCCCACGGCGTCTGGCGGGGATCGTCCGGAAACCAGACGCCCCACGAGTCCGGAGCGGAACCGATGCGGATACGGGTCAGCGCGGGTGGGGAGGACGGGGGAGTGGAGGACGGCGAGGACGGCGAGGACGTCATGGCGGCCACCTTAGGGTGCGAGGCTCGAAAGGGGACGGGGAAGCAGTGGGAGAGGAAGTGGGAGCAGTGGCACCGACCAGCGGGGACGGGGCCGGGTCCGACCCGGTGAACGGCGGGGACGGGGACGCGTTCGACCTGATCACGATGGGGCGCATCGGGGTGGATCTCTACCCCCTGAAGACCGGCGTACCGCTCGCCGAGGCGGACACCTTCGGCAAGTTCCTGGGCGGCTCCCCGACGAACGTCGCGGTGGCGGCGGCCCGCCTCGGCCGCCGGGTCGCCGTGATCACCCGGACCGGAGCCGACCCCTTCGGCGCGTACCTGCGTGCCGAGCTGCGGGGATTCGGCGTCGACGACCGGTGGGTGCGCGAGGTGGCCGCGTACCCGACGCCCGTCACCTTCTGCGAGATCTTCCCGCCCGACGACTTCCCGCTGTACTTCTACCGCTTCCCGAAGGCGCCCGACCTGGAGATCGCGGCCGACGAGATCGACGCCGGCGCGGTGCGGGCCGCCCGGGTGTTCTGGATGACCGGTACGGGCCTGAGCGCGGAGCCGAGCCGCAGCGCCACCCTGGCCGCGCTCGAAGCCCGGTCGAAATCCGGGACCACGGTCTTCGACCTCGACTGGCGGCCGATGCTGTGGAGCGACGAGCCGGGGCCCTGGTACGAGCGGGCGCTCGCCCTGGCCACGGTGGCCGTGGGCAACGCCGAGGAATGCGCGGTCGCGACGGGCGAGCGGGAGCCGTACGCGGCGGCGCGGGCGCTGCTGGCGGCCGGGGTGGAACTGGCCGTCGTCAAACGCGGCCCGGCCGGGGTCCTCGCCGTCCACCGCGACGGGACGGCCGTGGAGGTGCCGCCGGTGCCGGTGGAGGTCGTCAACGGCCTCGGGGCGGGCGACGCCTTCGGGGGCGCGCTGTGCCACGGGCTGCTCGCGGGCTGGGACACGGAGCGGGTGCTGCGGTTCGCCAACGCGGCGGGCGCCATCGTCGCCTCGCGGCTGGCCTGTTCGACCGCGATGCCCTACCCCGAGGAGGTCGAGGAGGTGCTGGAACGGTGACGGTGACCGCCTCCCACGCGATGGCCTCGACGGCCCTGCGGGTGCTCGACCTCGCCCCCGGCGAGACGTACGCGCACTCCTGCGGCGACCACGAGTGGATCGTCCTGCCGCTGGCGGGCGGCTGTGCGGTCGCCTGCCGCGCCCCCGACCAGCGAGTGATCGAACTGTGCGGTCGGGACGGCGTGTTCGCCTCCGTGAGCGACTTCGCCTACCTCCCGCGCGACGGCCGCGCCGACATCAGCTCCCCGGGCGGGGGCCGGTTCGCGCTCGTCGGGGCGCGCTGCGGGCGGGCGCTGCCCGCCCGGTACGGGCCGGCGGAACGGGTGCCGGTCGAGCTGCGCGGTGCCGGGCAGTGCTCCCGCCAGGTCAACAACTTCGCCGCCGCCGACGCGTTCGCCTGCGACCGGCTCATCGCGGTCGAGGTGCTCACCCCCGGCGGCAACTGGTCGTCGTACCCGCCCCACAAGCACGACGAGCACCGCCCCGGCGAGGAGTCCCGGCTGGAGGAGATCTACTACTTCGAGATCGCCCCGCACGACGGCACGCCCGGGGTCGGGTACCAGCGCGTCACCCCCTCGCCGGCCGGCAAGACCGACATCCTCACCGAGGTGCGGACCGGGGACGCGGTGCTCATCCCGGACGGCTGGCACGGGCCGTCCATCGCCGCGCCCGGGCACGACATGTACTACCTCAACGTGATGGCCGGCGCCGAGGGCCCGCGGGAGTGGCTGATCCGCGACCACCCCGACCACGGCTGGATCCGGTCCACCTGGGCCGGCGCGGAGACCGACCCCCGGCTGCCGTTCTACCGAGCGGAGGACCACCGCCCATGACCACGACCCGGCTCACCGTGGCGCAGGCCCTCGTACGGTTCCTCGCCGCCCAGTACACCGAACGCGACGGGCACCGCCACCGGCTGATCGCCGCCACCTGGGGGATCTTCGGACACGGCAACGTCGCCGGGATCGGCCAGGCCCTGCTGGAGAGCGGCCGGGAGGAGATGCCCTTCCTCCAGGGCCGCAACGAGCAGGCCGTGGTGCACGCGGCCGTCGGGTACGCCCGCCAGTCGGGGCGGCTGTCGGCGCACGCCGTGACCACCTCCATCGGGCCCGGCGCGACCAACCTCGTCACCGGGGCCGCCCTCGCGACCGTCAACCGGCTGCCGGTGCTGCTGCTGCCGGGGGACACCTTCGCCACCCGGCCCGCCGATCCGGTGCTCCAGCAGCTGGAGCTGCCCTACGCCGGTGACGTCTCCGTCAACGACACGCTGCGGCCCGTGTCCCGCTTCTTCGACCGGATCGGCCGCCCGGAGGCCCTGATCCCCGCCGCCCTCCAGGCGGTACGCGTGCTCACCGACCCCGTGCAGACCGGCGCCGTGACCCTCGCGCTGCCGCAGGACGTACAGGCCGAGGCCCACGACTGGCCCGAGGAGTTCTTCGCCGAGCGGGTCTGGCGGGTGCGCCGGCCCCGGCCCGACCGGGACGAACTGGCCGCCGCCGCCCAAGCGGTACGGGGCTCCGCGCGCCCCCTGCTCATCGCCGGGGGCGGCATCCGGCACAGCGCGGCCCAGGCCGCCCTCGCGGAGTTCGCCGACGCGACCGGGATCCCGGTCGCGTCCACCCAGGCGGGCAAGGGTGCCCTGCCCTTCGACCACCCCGCCGAGGTGGGCGGCGTCGGGCACACCGGCACGGCCACCGCCGACGCCCTCGCCCGGGACGCCGACCTCGTGATCGCCGCGGGCACCCGGCTGACCGACTTCACCACCGCCTCCGCGACGCTGTTCCAGAACCCGGCCGTCCGCTTCGTCGGGCTGAACCTCGACCCGTACGACGCCCACAAGCTCGCCGCCCGGCCGCTGGTCGGCGATGCGCGGGTGGGCCTGGAAGAACTCCGGGCCGCGCTCGCCGGGTACCGCGTGGACCCCGCGTACGAGGCGACGTACGAAGAGGGCAAGCGCGGCTGGGAGCGGCTGGTCGAGCAGGCCTGCGCGAGTCCCGACGAGGACGCCGCCCCGACGCAGGCGCAGGTGCTCGGCCTGCTCGACGCCACCGTCGACGCCTCCGACATCCTGATCAACGCGGCCGGCTCGCTCCCCGGGGACCTGCACAAGCTGTGGCGCGCCCGCTCCGCCGACCAGTACCACGTCGAGTACGGCTACTCCTGCATGGGCTACGAGATCCCCGCCGCGATCGGGACGGCGCTCGCCGCGCCCGGACGGCCCGTGTGGGCGCTGGTCGGCGACGGCACGTACCTGATGAACCCGACCGAGCTCGTCACCGCCGTGCAGGAGGGCGTCCCGGTCAAGGTCGTCATCCTCGACAACCACGGCTACGCCTCGATCGGCGGCCTGTCGGGGGCGGTGGGCGGCGAGGGCTTCGGGACGGCGTACCGCTTCCGGGCGGCCGACGGCGGGTACACCGGCGCCCCGCTGCCGGTGGACCTCGCGGCCAACGCGGCCTCCCTGGGGATGGCCGTCATCCGTGCCGAGACCGTACGTGACCTGCGAAAAGCCCTCGTGGAGGCCCGGGCGTCGGACCGTCCCACATGTGTCTACACGCAGACCCGAACACCCGACACTGTGTCGGGCCCACCCCCGGCACAGGCGTGGTGGGATGTTCCTGTGGCCGAGACCGCGACCCGTGCGGCGGCGGCCTCGGCCCGCGAAGAGTACGACCGGCAAGCCGCGCAGCGACGTCGCCATCTGTGAAGGAGCAAGGCACATGAAGACCGTCAACCACTGGATCGGTGGCAAGACCGTCGAGGGCGCGTCGGGCAACTACGGCCCGGTCACCGACCCGGCCACCGGCGAGGTCACCACGCAGGTCGCGCTCGCCTCCGCCGAGGAGGTCGACGCGGCCGTTCAGGTCGCCGCCGAGGCCTTCCAGAGCTGGGGCCAGTCCTCGCTGGCCGCCCGTACGAAGGTGCTGTTCGCCTACCGCGCCCTGCTGGACGCCAACCGCGACGCGATCGCCGAACTGATCGTCGCCGAGCACGGCAAGGTGCACTCGGACGCGCTGGGCGAGGTCGCGCGCGGCCTGGAGATCGTCGAGCTGGCCTGCGGAATCACCACGCAGCTCAAGGGCGAGCTGTCGACGTCGGTCTCCAACCGCGTCGACGTCTCCTCCATCCGCCAGCCGCTGGGCGTGGTCGCGGGCATCACCCCGTTCAACTTCCCGGCGATGGTGCCGATGTGGATGTTCCCGCTGGCCGTCGCCTGCGGCAACACCTTCATCCTCAAGCCGAGCGAGAAGGACCCCTCGGCCGCCAACAAGCTGGCCGAGCTGGCCACGGAGGCCGGTCTCCCGGCGGGCGTCCTGAACGTCGTCCACGGTGACAAGGTCGCCGTCGACGCGCTGCTCGCCCACCCCGGCATCGCGGCCGTCTCCTTCGTCGGCTCCACACCCATCGCCCGCCACATCCACACCACCGCCTCCGCCCACGGCAAGCGGGTCCAGGCACTGGGCGGCGCCAAGAACCACATGCTGGTACTGCCGGACGCCGACCTGGACGCCGCTGCCGACGCCGCCGTCTCGGCCGCCTACGGTTCGGCGGGCGAGCGCTGCATGGCCATCTCGGCGGTCGTGGCGGTCGGTTCGATCGCCGACGAGCTGGTGGAGAAGATCCGCGAGCGCGCCGAGAAGATCAAGATCGGCCCCGGCAGCGACCCGGCCTCCGAGATGGGCCCGCTGATCACCGCCGCCCACCGCGACAAGGTCGCCTCCTACGTCAAGGGCGCCGCGGCCCAGGGCGCGGACGTGGTCCTGGACGGCACCGGGTACACGGTCGAGGGCAACGAGAACGGCCACTGGATCGGCCTGTCGCTGCTGGACGACGTCAAGACCGACTCCGACGCCTACCGCGACGAGATCTTCGGGCCGGTGCTGTGCGTGCTGCGCACCGAGACCTACGAGGAGGGCGTGGCGCTCATCAACGCCTCGCCGTTCGGCAACGGCACCGCGATCTTCACCCGCGACGGCGGCGCCGCCCGCCGGTTCCAGCTGGAGATCCAGGCCGGCATGGTCGGCGTGAACGTGCCGATCCCGGTGCCGGTGGGCTACCACTCCTTCGGCGGCTGGAAGGACTCCCTCTTCGGCGACCACCACATCTACGGCAACGACGGCATCCACTTCTACACCCGCGGCAAGGTCGTCACCACCCGCTGGCCCGACCCCTCCGAGGCCCCGGCGGGCGTCGACCTCGGCTTCCCGCGCAACCACTGAGACGTTCTCTCCTCCGGCTTTCCCCTGCTTCGCCGGACCGCTCGCCCCCCGCACCCTCACGCGGGGGGCGAGCCCCGTTCCGCCGAGCGCCGCCGGCCCCAGCGGGCTGCGGCCAGGTCCTCCGCCGGGGCGGCCGGCCGGGGCCCGGGCCGGCGCCGGCGGCGCAGGGCCCGGCGGGCGAGGGCCGCGGCCGCCAGGAGCAGGCCGGCGCCGACGGCGGGCCACGGGACGGCGAGGAAGTCCGTACCGCCCTGCGCGCGCAGGTCCGGGTGGGCGGCCGCACCGGCCTTGACGTATACGTGCACCCAGTCCGACTGCGGGGCGTCCGGCCAGGGCTCCGTCAGCTCGATCCGCCGGCCCGGGAGCAGCACCAGCTTGAGGTCACGCGCCGGCCGCTCCAGTACCGTACGCCCGAACAGCCCCCCGGCGGTCACCGTCACCCGCGGCTCGACCACCACGTTGCCCCGGTTGACCAGGCTGTACGAGATCCGCGCCGAGGCGCTCCCGGCCCAGGGCAGCAGCGGCGCGTCCCGCTGCACCCTGACGTCCTCCACGGACAGCCCCGCGGTCACCGGCCCCGGCACCCGGAAGTACAGGCGGGCGCCGACCGACCGCTTCACCCCGACCTGGACCCTGCCGTCCTGCCGCACCCCCTCCACCGCGGTGTTCAGCGCCACGATCCCGCCGACGTGGTCACCCGGAGCGGCGCCCGCGGGGACCCGCACGGTGAAGGGGACGTCCTTGCGGCCCTTGGGCGGGACGGTGACCGTCCGTGCCGTCTCCGGCGGCAGGGTGATCCACGCGCCGATGTCCGTGGGCTTCGTCTCGACCGGCAGCAGCGCGAAGGCGCCGCCGACGGCGGTGTTCACCGCGTCGGTGGCGAAGACCTGGAAGGTCAGGTCCTTGTCGGAGGAGTTCAGGATCGTCACGCTGTCGGCGACGGTGGTCCCGGCGGCGCCCTGGTGGAAGAAGTACGCCCGGTCCGTCATCGCCGCTCCGGAAGGGGGCGTCGGGAAGACCCCCCACGTGCCGTTGTCCGCGGCCCTCGCGGCGGGCCCGCCGAGCAGGAGCGCCACGAGGGCCGGCAGCAGCAGGGCGAGGAGCAGACCGTACGGGGAAGCGGTGCGGGGGCGCATGTCGGTCCTCCAGTCACGTCGCGTCTGCGGGCGGGGCACCACGAGGGGTGGCACGGCACGCGCCGCACCACCCCCGGTGGAGGCGGATCAGGCGATCGAGAAGGTCACGACCGACTGGTAGGTGTCGGCGAACATGAACGGCGGCAGCTGGAGCATCGCCGCGCCGCCCACCGCGAACTCGCCGCCGGTCAGCTCGTCACCGC
The DNA here is from genome assembly GCF_053610645.1 of Streptomyces sp. NPDC054883. Classification (NCBI taxonomy): domain Bacteria; kingdom Bacillati; phylum Actinomycetota; class Actinomycetes; order Kitasatosporales; family Streptomycetaceae; genus Streptomyces; species Streptomyces sp. NPDC054883. The sequence continues at coordinate 103,365 of NZ_JBSGYT010000005.1, forward strand.
CGGCCGCCTGCGAGGCGATCTTCATCGGGGTGTCCGTGATGGCACCCGGCGCACCGGCGGTGCAGGTGCTCGGGCTGTCCGGGTTGGTCACCGTGCAGGACGGCTGGATGCCGAGCTGCGCCTTGGCCATGGAGTGGCCCGTGGCCGCGTTCAGGAACGGCGTACGGGTCGCCGTGACGTCCCAGCCGAGCGAACCGCCGCGGAAGTCCTGCACGGTGGCGGCGTTGAACGCGCCGAACACCGACTGCGCCTTGCCGTTGATGGTGACCGCACCGAAACTGACGGCCGGCTGGCCGTCCTTCGGGCCGAGGGCCAGCGGCCCGGGCAGCACCTCGACGTCGACGGGGTTCTTGACGCCCGCCTGGTCCTCCACGAACACGAACGACTTGTACGGGGTGACCGAGCCGTCGATCCTGATCGCGTCGGCCTTCTTGCCGACCGTCAGGTTGCAGGTCGCGGCGCCGGACGCGTCCGCCGTGCCGCTGCCGGTGTCACCCGTGGCCGCCCCCGCGAGGAGTGCGGAGCAGGTGACCGGGCCGGCCGGGAAGTTGGCGCCCGTCACGGTCACCGCCGTGCCCGCCTTGCCGCTGTTGGGCGTGACCTTGGTCGTCACCGGGTCCTTGGGCAGCGCCTCGACCGCGATCGAGGCGACGGAGGCGCTGGGGCGGGGCTCTGGCGTGCAGGTCGTGGTGTAGACGGTGCCGCCGAGGTCGGCGTCCGTGATCACCTGGTCGATGGTGATCTGCAGCGTCGTACCCTCGCTGCCTTCGGGAATGGTGACGGTCCCGCTGAAGGCGGGCGGGTCGGACTTCTTGTTGGCCTCTTGGTGGCTGGGGACGGCGGGGCTGGTGACCGTCTGCGCGACCCCGCCGACGAGCAGCTTCGCCTTGATGGTGTTGACCGTGTCGATGGTGAACATCGGGATGACCGGGGTCTCGCCCGGGTCGATCGTGATCGGCACGCTCTGACCGGCCTTCGCTGTGTCCGGCACCGTGATCGTGTAGTCCTGGGTGCCGTTGGCGCCCGGCTGGGGGGCGGGGGCGACACACTTCACCGGCACCGGGGTGGTCTTGGCCGCGGCCTGGGCCGTCCCCGTCACGGCCACGACACCACCGGTCAGGGCCAGGGACAACGCGCCCGCCCCGGCCAGCACTCTTCGTCGGAACGTTGTACTCACTGGGTCGCGACTCCTTCGTCAGACGAACCCTCCCCCCACCCGCTGTGAGGGGGAGGCCGAGCCGGTGCGGAGGCCGACATTGACGCGTCGCGGTGATGAGAAGTCAATGACTTGCCTCGGGCCGAAGCGCACACACATTGATGTCCCATCAGGCCGGGTGAGGACGGGGCTAGCGGGTGGTCGGGGTGTGCAGGAGGAGGTTCGGGGTGCCGGCCGGCAGGCCGGTGATCCGGCCGGGGGTGGCGTCGCGCAGGAGGCCCTGGGTGACCTGGGCGGGCGTCCGCGGGGTGCCGTCCGCCAGGAGCAGCGCGGCGACGCCGGCCACGTGCGGGGCGGCCATGGAGGTGCCGGTGGCCCGGGCGAGGGCGGTGGTGGAGCCCTTCCAGGCCGAGGCGATGCCCACGCCGGGAGCGGAGAGGTCGACGCACGGCCCGTACGCGGAGAAGGCGGCGCGGTGGTCGGCGGTGTCGGTGGCGCCGACGGTGACGGCGTCCGGGACGCGGGCGGGCGAGCCGGTGCAGGCGTCCTTGCCGGAGTTGCCGGCGGCCACGGTGAAGGTGATCCCGGCGGCGACGGCACGGGTGACGGCCGCGTCGAGGGCGTAGCTGCGGGTGCCGCCCATGCTCATGTTGGCGACGGCGGGCGCGGCGGCGGTGGCGGTGAGGGGCGCGGGGTCGCCGGCGGTGCCCGTGGCGGCTTCCTTGGCGGCCTTCGCCGCCTTGGCCGCCTTGGTGGCGTCCTTGACCATCCAGTCGATGCCGTTCACCAGGGACGACAGGCGTCCGCTGCCCCGGCAGTTCGCCACCTTCACCGAGACGAGCGAGACTCCCTTCGCCACCCCGTACGTCGCCCCGCCGATCGTTCCCGCCACATGGGTGCCGTGGCCGTTGCAGTCGCCGGACCCCTCGAACCACACGGTGTTGACGCCGGCCCGGGCGCGGCCCCCGAACTCCTGGTGCGGGGTGTTGATGCCGGTGTCGACGACGTACACGGTGACGCCCTCGCCCTTGGTGGCGTACGTGTACGAACCGTCGAGCGGGAGGTCGCCCTGGTCGATCCGGTCGAGGGACCAGGGGGCCAGCGGCTGGGTGTCGCTGGTCCGGAACTCGGTGTCCGGCTCGACGGAGGCCACCCGCGGGTCGGCGGCGAGCTCGGAGGCGCGGGCGGCGGTGGTGCGGACCGCGAAGCCGTTGAGGGCGGTGTCGTAGACGGCCACGACCTCGTCGCCGGCCCGCGCCGCCTCCGCGGCCATGGCGCGGGTCGCGGCCAGGGCGCGTGCGGCGCCGTCCTTGAGGACCACGACGTAGGGGGCGGTGGGGGCTTCGGGGGCCGGAGCCGTGGACAGGGCGGCCGTCGCCAGCAGGACGGTGGCCGGGAGCAGCGTGGTGAGTGCGGTCATGCGGCGATGTTCGGCCGGGTGGGGGGCGCCCGCGCGGGGGGTGCGCCGACTGGCCCCCGACACGCCGCCGCAGGGGTTAGGGGTGCCCGGCGGATCACGGCCGGACCCTGATCCCGCCGACGCCCCCTAGAGCGGCCAGCCGCGCATCGCGAAGACGCCCTCGTCGCGCGCGCCGGCCGAGGCGTAGGTGGCGAGGGCCGCCTCGTTGTCGGTGTCGACCCCCACCCACATGCCGTAACAGCCGCGCGCCCGGGCCTCGTCGGCGAGGGCCAGGGCGAGCTGCCGGCCGATGCCGCGGCGCCGGTAGCCCTCGTCCACCGCGAGCTCGTACAGGCACATCTCGGTGCCCTTGTCGGGGTGGCTCATCTCGACGCCGGAGACCATGCCGGCGGGGACGCCGTCGACGTAGGCGATCAGCATCAGGTGCCCGGGCGCGTCCAGGAACCGGGTGGCCCACTCCGCGCGGACGGGCCCGTCGAAGAGCCCTTCGGCGGCGGTGAGCTCGGCAACGCTGCGGGCACGGCGGACGTCCATACCGCCGATGCTAGTGCTGTGGCCGGGAAGGTTCGCAGGGTTGCGGTGTTCGGTGCGGTGCATCGCACGGCGGAGGGCCGCGGCTCGTACTGGACGTACTTCCGTGGTCCGACAACGCTGGGGGTACCTCCCAGCGGTAGCTGGGGGACGAGGTGCAGTGCCGGGCGCCGCGACCCGGTGGACCTTTCCGGTCACAGCACCAGCCGCCCTACCGCCCCCCCACGGCCGAGCGCGCGGGCTCGCCGCACCGGACGGCCCGTCGGCGGCCGGGGCGGGCCGGAACCCGGGCGTGAACGGCCTCAGCGCCGCGCCAGCGCCAGCACGCTCAGGCCGAACATCAGTACGCCCAGCGGCAGATGCACCGACGGTATGTGCGCGATGCCCAGTACCACCTGGACCGAGGCCAGGACCAGGAAGCCGGACGCGTGCCAGACGGGCCGGACCGGCCCGCCGCCCGGCTTCCACGCCAGCACCGCCGCGAGCACGTACAGCATGGACGCCCCGTACATCACACGGGCTCCGACCCCGTGCAGCGTCTCTCCGTAGGACGCCGTCAGCAGCAGTCCGGCGGAGACCGCCTGGAGGAAGATGGTCAGGGTCTGCAGGGCGATCGCGATCCGCAGGAACGGGAAGCGGTGCCGCGCCGTCGTCCGGGTTGCCATGTCCGTCATGTCACGGTCCTCTTTCCCGCCCGGGGCAGTAGATCGATAAGGTCTCACCAGCCCGACGACGCGGGCCTGCGAAAGGTAAGGCGAGGGGGCGGTCGGCGGCATGGGGACGCCTGGGGCACGCACCGACGACATAGCCGGTGAGTGGCGCCAACTGATGAACATCGCCTACCGGTTGCTCGGTTCGCTGACCGAGGCCGAGGACGCCGTGCAGGAGGCATACGCGCGCTGGTTCGCGCTGCCACGAAGCCGGCAGGACGAGATCGTGTCCCCCGGCGCCTGGCTGACGACGGTGACCGGCCGCGTCTGCCTGGACGTACTCGGCTCGGCGCGGGCCCGGCGTGAACGCTACGTCGGCGCGTGGCTGCCCGATCCGCTGCCGGACCACGCCGAGTGGGGACCCGGCCACGGCCGGGCCGCCGACCCCGCCGACCAGCTGGTCCTGGACGAATCGGTGACCATGGCCTTCCTCGTCGTCCTGGAGTCGATGACTCCCGCCGAGCGGGTGGCGTTCGTCCTGCACGACGTCTTCCGTTACCCCTTCGCCGAGATCGCCGGCATCCTCGGCCGCAGCCCCGCGGCCTGCAAGCAGCTCGCGGCCTCCGCCCGGCGGCGGGTGCGCCCCACGCCCGCTCCGGTGACGGCGGCCGGGCAGGCCGGCGCGGTGCGGCAGGTCAAAGAGGCATGGGAGACCAAGGACATCGCGGCCCTCGTCGGCCTTCTCGACCCGGGCGCGGTGATGACCGCCGACGGCGGCGGCATGGTCGGTGCCGCACTCCGCCCGATCGAAGGGGGTGCCCGCATCGCCCAGTACATGGTCGCCATCGCAGACAAGGCTCCGGGACTCGAACTCCTCGAGCGCTCGGTCAACGGCATGCCCGGCCTGGTGGCCCTGCGGGCCGGCGTCGTCATGACCGTGGCGGCGTTCGACTTCGCCGACGGCCGCGTCACCCGCATCTGGGCGGTCCGCAATCCGGAAAAGCTCCGCCCGTGGCTGCGGGACGGCCAAGGCCTGTCCGGCAAACCTTCCCGGCCACAGCACTAGGCCGGCCGCATGCCTTCTGCACTCATCGTCGGTTACGACCCGCCCCGGTCCGGCGAGCACGGCATCGAGGGCTGTTTCCGCCCTTCGAGCAGGTCGTGGACCTGATCCACCGCCATGTGCCGCAGGATGCCAGCGCGTTCGACTCCAGCGGTGGGGACACCGTCGAGGCGGCACGACGCCGGCTGTGAAGCCCGGCCGGCCGACCGCATCCCGACCTGCAGCCGGATCACGGCAGCGGTGACGGTCTCGCGGAGCGCGTACGCGGGCAGTCGTACCTCGCGGGCCCCGTTCGCCGCCCGGCCAGGGCGACGGTGGGTCCGTTCACCGCCCGGCCGGGGCAGTGGCCACAGCGGCGGCCGCCGCGTAGCCCGAAGGGGCCGTAAGGTCGCGCAGGGTCCAGTCGGGCATCTGCGCCGGGGCCGGGCCCGAGCCCACGTACGGTTCGGCCACGCCCCGCGCGAGGCCCGCGCCCGTCGCCTTGAGGATGGCCTCCTTGCGGGCCCAAAGACGGCCCAGTGCCACCGGCCGGTCCGCCTCCGCCAGCGCCGTGAGTTCCGCCGTCTCCGCCGGATGCAGCGTGCTCAGTACGTCCGTCACCACCGCCGTACCCGGGGTGCCCTCCACGTCCACCCCGACCGGCACCGCGGCGAACGCCAGGTACGCCAGCCCCGCGGTGTGCGACAGCGAGAAGTGCACCCCTCCGCCCGCCACCGCCGGGCGCCCGTGCGGACCGCCGCAGCAGGGGCACTCCTCGCGAATCAGCGAGACGTCCGCCGGAGCCGTCCCGAGGTAGGCGCCGAGCAGCGCCCGCAGCCCCAGGTGGGAGGCCAGGTAGCCGTGCCGGTCGGCGGGCCGCACCAGCCGCCCGGCTCGCTCCCGCTCCGCCGCGTCGAGTACCGCCGCGGCCTCTTCCACCGCGTGCCCGGCCACCACGCCGCGCCGCGTGTCCAAGGCCCACACGGTCAGGCCCCCGCCCTCGGGCGGCGGGCCGACGCGCGGTGTGTCACCGCCGAGTTGGTTCACGTACACCGTCACCTGACGAGGGTAGACGAGGCGGCCACCGCCCTCAGCGCCCCGGTTATCCTCGTGCTGCTGCTCCGCCGCCCCACCGTTCCAGGGGGAGACACCGTGCACAGTGCCGTCGTGACACCGCACGGCACGGCCTACCGCTGGGCCGCCGCCCGCACCGCCGGGGTCGCCTGGTGGGATGCCTGCCGGCTCGCCTGCTGGGGTATGAGGCCGCCCGGAGACGGCGTTCCGTCGGTCCAGGCGTAGACCCGCTTGCCGCGCACCGCGACCTGGTACTGGTAGTGGTCCCGGCACTCGGGCCGCGCATCCTGCCGGGTGTCACCCGGCCACCACCGGGCGTTCAGGAGCGGACCGCGGACCTTGCTCGGTGTCCCCGCGGCGCACTGCGGGCCGTCCAGCGGGGTCGCGCCGAGCGTGAACCGGATCAGCCGGGCCCGGCCGTCGGTCCGCACCCGTACCCGTATGTCCGTGGCGTCCTTCGGTACCCAGCTCGGCAGGGCGAACGCCCGGTCACCGCGCGCGGGCGCATCGGCGGCGGTCGCGAAATGCTTCCCCTTCTCCTTGAACACGCTCTCGTTGAAGGAATCCGAGACCGGGTTCGGCGGGAGGTGGGGCAGGGCGAGGGCGGCGGTGGTCAGTACTCCCGCTGTGGCGGCGACGAGGACGAGCGGACGGCGGTTCATGACGACAAGTGTTCGCCCGGCGGGCCCGTTCGCGCGTCCCTCCGCAGAACGAACCGAGAATCTGCCGGAAGTCTGACGCGACTCATACCTGAGAGCGGTGCCCTTTCCCCGAGCGCCCTCCGCCCCTGCGCGGAACTCCCTCCTCCACCCGCGCCCCGGCGCGTGCTTGACGCCCGCGCCGGCCGAACGGCCCCGGTCACGGCCTCGCCCGCCGGCGCACCCCGACCGGCCGACACCTCTGGCCCTCGCCTCGCCGCCGAGTGACGCGCTGTCATACCTGAGGCGTACGCCCGCCAACGCTCCGCGACACCCGCGCCCCCGGGTCGCGTTAGAAGAGCGGTGCCCGCCGGCAGCGGAGCCGTCCCCGCGGCCGCCGCCCCCGTCCGGCACGCCCCCGCCGCCGTCGCCCTCCGGAGGACCGCCTTGCGCCTCTTCGCCCCGCTCCTCGCCACCGCCGCCGCAGGCCTGCTGGCCCTCACGCCCCCGGCGGACAAGCCGCAAGTCCTGAACGACTGGACCCGCACCAGCGCCGCGAGCCACGACGCCTGGGCGACCGCGCGCGCGAACCGGCGCGACTGGGCGGCGTACGCCTTCGACTGGACGACGGACTACTGCACCACCTCCCCGGACAACCCGTTCGGCTTCCCGTTCCGCATGGCCTGCGCCCGCCACGACTTCGGCTACCGCAACTACGGCGCGGCAGGCCGCTTCCGCGCGCACAAGCCGCGCCTGGACGCCGCCTTCCACGCCGACATGAAGCGCGTGTGCGCCCATTACGCGGGGGCCCGCAGGGCCTCCTGCCTCAGCACCGCGTGGACCTACTACCAGGCCGTCAAGGCCTTCGGCGTCGGCCCGGGCACCGCCGTGCCGACCGTCACCAGCCCCGCCACCACCAGCCCCGCCACCACCAGCCCCGCCCCCACCAGCCCCGCCCCCTGAACCGCCCCCGGACGCGACAGTGTGCTGTGTCCCGGATGCCGGCGGACACAGCACACATCACCGCACTACCTCAGTGCTTCGGTACCTCGTACGCCACGACCCGACGGGTCAGGGGCGCTTCATGCCCTTCGGGGCGGCCATGGGGATCGCGGCGCCCTTGGGTCCGGCGGCGGGCTTCATCGCCGTCGTGTGTTTCTTGGCCCGGAGCGGGTCCACCGGAGTCGGCGTCGTCTGCTGGACCCACGGCTCGTCCCAGGTGAAATTGGTGCCGTTCACGTCGCCGTGCGTCTGCCACACGGCCCCGCTCACCGTGACCACCTTGACGTAGGCGTCGGCGAGCCGCGCCTCGATGGCGACGCCGCAGACATCGCCGGGGTAGTTCGGGTTCGCGGGGTCGGCCAGGGTGCCCGTCGTGTTGCTGAGGTCCTGCCAGGTGATGGTCCCGCCCAGCGAGGGCCCCCTGCCGACGAACGTCCTGCCGTTGGTGAGCACGGCCTGGAAGTCCTCGACGCGCGAGGGCGCGAGCGCGTCGATGTCGGAGCACGGGCCGGTGGCGCCCGTCGCCCCGGTCGCCCCTGCCGGTCCGGCCGCACCCGCCGGGCCCGCCGGTCCCGCCGCACCCGCCGGGCCCGCAGGTCCTGCCGGTCCGGCCGCACCCGCCGGACCGGCCGGTCCGGCAGCGCCCTCAGGTCCCGCCGGGCCCGCCGGTCCCGCAGGTCCGGTGTCGCCGGTCGGTCCGGTGTCACCCGTCGGTCCGGGCGGGCCGGTCGGACCCGTCGGGCCCTCGCACAGGTCGCCGTGGGCCGCCTTCTTGGCCGCCTGCTGGCCGGGAACCACCTTCTCCGCGCCCGGCTGACCGAGTCGGGCCTGACCGTGGCCCTCCTCCTGCCCGCTGCCGTCCTCCGGACGTCCGTCGTGGTGGTGCGGCGGCCTTCCCTGGCAGTGGTCTTCGTCGCCACCGTTCATCGGACCCGACAGACGGATGTCGGCTGTGGTCGTGGCGGCGTTCGGCGCCATGGCGATCGCGGGACTCGCGATTCCCGTCAGCAGCAGGGCGAGCGACGCGACGACGCCGCCTTTCAGTCGGCTGCCGCGTTGGGGAAGCGGTCCAAGACAGGACCGGTTCGTGGGCCCAGGACTCATTCGTGTGCTCCTTGTCGAGCCGGATCAGGGGTTGGTGCGGGAAGCGGGTTCACGCTTCCCCTGCCGTCATCGGAGTCCAGTTGTGGCGACTTGAGGCTTTTGTCGGCCTATTAACGGATTGGCCTACAAGGCGAGCTCCAACGGGCGCGTGCCCTCCGGCGAACCCGCCCGGGTGGTCGGCGCGGCGCCCGTGGTCCTTCCGGACCGGTCCCTAAGGTCGCATCTCGCCAGGTCGCCCGGCCCGATCCGCACGAAATGGTGATGCCGTGAAGCCGTCCGTCTGCCTTTGCATGATCGTCAAGAACGAGTCGAAGGTCATCGAACGATGCCTCGCCGCCGTCCGGGACCTCATCGACACCTGGGTCATCACCGACACCGGCTCGACCGACGGAACCCAGGAGCTCGTCCGCGCGGCGCTCGAGGGCATCCCGGGCGAACTCCACGAGGAACCCTTCCGCGACTTCGGTCACAACCGGAGCCTGAACATCGCCCGTGCCCGCGGCCGCGCGGACTACCTGCTCCTCCTCGACGCCGATCTGGTGATCCGGCGCGACGGCCCGCTCCCCCCGCTGACGGCCGACTCCTACATGCTCCGCCACGAAGGCCCGACCGAGTACCGCATCAAGCGCCTGGTCCGCGGCGACCTGCCCTGGCGCTACGAGGGCGTCACCCACGAGTACCTGACCGCCGACCAGGAGCACTCCCAGCAGAACCTGGACGCGCTCGTCATCGAGGACTACGGCGACGGCGGCTCCAAGCACGACAAGTTCGAACGCGACGAGCGGCTGCTGAGCGCCGAGCTGGAACGCGACCCCGCCAACGCCCGGACCGTCTTCTACCTGGCGCAGACCCTGCGCGACATGGGCCGCAGCGACGAGGCGATCACCCTGTACGAGCGGCGCGCGCAGATGGGCGGCTGGGCCGAAGAGGTGTACTTCGCGCTCCTGCAGTCCGGGATCCTACGGGCCGACTCCGGTGACTGGCCGTCCGCCATGGACGCCTTCTCGCGCGCCTGGGAGTCCCGCCCCCAGCGCCTCGAAGCCTGTTACGAACTGGCGTCCCGACTGCGCCGGATGGGCCGGCACCACTCGGCGCACGCGTTCGTCCGGTCCGCGCTCGGCCGGCCGCGGCCGGCCGACCTGCTGTTCATCCAGCCGTGGGTGTACAGCTGGGGGCTGCTGTTCGAGTACTCGATCACGGCCTACTGGGTGGGCGACCACGCCGCTTCGCTCGAAGCCTGCGACCGTCTGCTGACCCTGCCGGAGCTCCCCCCGGCGTATCGCGAGCAGACGATCGCCAACCGCGAATTCGCCGTCGGCCGGCTCGCCCAGGTCCCCGAACCGGCCACGGCGTCGTGCTGACCCCCGCCGCCCGAGCGGCCCACCCGGCGCAGTCCGCGGCGGCGCGCACGGAAGCCCTCCACGGGGGAGGGCTTCGGGGTGGGGAAGTGGAGAGTGCCCCCGGCAGGACTCGAACCTGCGGCCAAGTGCTTAGAAGGCACCTGCTCTATCCACTGAGCTACGGGGGCCGGAAGGTGGCCGTGGTGGCCTGGAGCCCCTGGGTGGGGGTGGGACTGTGGTCCGTGCCGGGTCAAGGATAGGGCTCCGGTCGCCTTGTCCCGGTTGCTTCACCCGCGTGCCACGATGTGGAGGTTCGGTGAAGCGGTCCGATAATCGCAGGCAGGTGCGATTCTCGCATCGCTTTTGCGCCGAGGCGCCCCTGGGTGTTGTGCACTCGTTATGCCTGCGTCCCACTCGTCCGCCGTGTCCATGATGTCCCGCTGGAGTCGCGGTCGGCGCGCAGAGGGCGTATAAGCTTCAAAAATGGCCTTAAATTGGGCATTCTTCGCATGTGGTGACCTTGGATGTTCGGCCTCAGCTGCTCGATGCCCTGTCCGCCCTGCGCGACCGGGTCGCGTCCGTGCGTCTGCCGCTGCCCCTGCCCGGCGCCCCGCGCGCCCGCCAGACGAGAGCCGAGCTGCTCGCGCAGCTCGACGACTACCTCGTACCCCGGCTCAAGGCGCCCGAGGCGCCACTCCTCGCCGTCATCGGCGGGTCCACCGGGGCCGGTAAGTCCACCCTCGTCAACTCCCTCGTAGGACGCCAGGTGAGTGAAGCCGGTGTACTGCGCCCCACGACACGCATCCCCGTACTGGTCTGCCACCCGGACGACCACCACTGGTTCGCCGGCATGCGGGTCCTGCCCGACCTCACCCGCGTATGGGCGCCGCAGGACGAGGAGGACGTACGCCCCACACCCAGAAGGACGAATCCGCGCGGACATCACCACGCCACCCGCGAACTGCGGATCGAGACCGTCTCCACCCTCCCCCGCGGCCTCGCCCTCCTCGACGCCCCCGACATCGACTCCCTCGTCGTCGACAACCGGACGCTCGCCGCCGAGCTCATCTGCGCCGCCGACGTGTGGGTCATGGTCACCACCGCCTCCCGGTACGCGGACGCCGTCCCCTGGCACCTCCTGCGTACCGCCAAGCAGTACAAGGCCACCCTCGTCACCGTCCTCGACCGGGTCCCGCACCAGGTGCTCGCCGACGTCTCACGGCAGTACGGGGCCCTGCTCACCCGCGCCGGACTCGGCGACGTACCGCGGTTCACCGTCCCGGAACTGCCCGAGTCGGCCGGCGGGGGCGGACTGCTGCCGGCCAGCGCCGTCGCGCCGCTGTTCGAGTGGCTGAGCCACCACGCCACGGACCCGGCAGCCCGCCAGTACGCCGTCGGACGGACCGCGCTCGGCGCGCTCGACTCCCTCAGCCGCCGCATGCCGGAACTCGCCTCCGCCGTCGCCGCCCAGCACGCCGCCGCCGTACGGCTGACCGCAGCGGTCGAAGACGCGTACAAGCGCGAGGGCCGGCGGGTGCGCAACCGGCTCGACCGGGGGGCCGTACTCGCCGGTGACGCCCTGACCCGCTGGCGCGGCTACCCCCTCGACACCAGCGCCGACGAACTGCTCGACTCGCTGGCCGAATCCCTCGCCGCACTGCTCCAGTGCGCGGTCGCCGCCGCCGACGAGCGGATCGCCGAAGCCTGGCGGCGCGAACCCGCCGCCGCGGCCGTACCCCTGGCCGCCCCCGACCACGAGGCGGCGGAACGCATCGGCATGGCCGTACGCCGCTGGCGGCGAGTGCTGGAGGAACTCGCGGAGGAGGAGGTCGCACAACTCGACCGGCAGCCCGCGCCCGACCCCGACGGCGTCGCGGCCCTCCTCGTCTCCACCCTCCTCGGCGGCAAACGGGCCCGGCCGGCCGGGGAGAAGCTCGCCGAGCGGATCGGCGCACAGGCCGCCCTGCGCCTGCGCGACCGGGGCGCGGAACTCGTCGGCGAGCACCTCGACCAAGTGCTGCGCGCCGAACGGGACCGCCGGCTCGCCCCGTTGGAAGCCCTCGAAGTGACCCCCGAACCACAGGCCGAGCTGATCGCCGCGTTGTCCGTACTGCAGAAGGAGAGGTGACACGGTGAGCGCCTTGACCGACCGCAGCGAGGAACGCTGGGACGACGGCTTCATCGCACGCTCGCGCCCCCGGCCCACCGGCGAGGGCCCGGACGGCGACGGCGACGACAGCGACGAGGCGCTCGTCCGGGCCGTCTCGGGAGCCGGCAACGACGGCGGCAAGGCGCCCGCGCCCCCGCTCAGCCCCGAGGCACAGGCCCTGCGCACCCGCCTGGACGCGCTGCGCCAGCTCGTCGGGCTGTCGCGGACCCGCATCCTCGACGGCAAGAGCCTCGCCGAGGCCGGCCGCGTGCTCGACGAGGCGGCGGCGCGGCGCGGACTCTCCCCCCAGCACACGGTCGTCGCGATCGCCGGGGCCACCGGGAGCGGCAAGTCCACCCTCTTCAACGCCCTCGCCGGAGTGCAGATCTCCGAAACGGGGCTGCGCCGCCCGACCACCGCCGCGCCCATCGCGTGCAGCTGGTCGGACGGGGCCGCCGGACTGCTCGACCGGCTGGAGATCCCGGGCCGGCTGCGACGCCGGCCGCGGGAGACCTCGGAGGCCGAGGCGCTGCGCGGGATGGTCCTCGTGGACCTGCCCGACCTGGACTCGGCGGTCGTCGCGCACCGCGAGCACGTGGACCGGGTACTGGCGCTGGTAGACGCGGTGGTGTGGGTGGTCGACCCGGAGAAGTACGCCGACGCGGTGCTGCACGAGCGGTACCTGCGGCCGCTGGCCGGGCACGCGGAGGTGACGTTCGTCGTACTGAACCAGTTGGACCGGCTGCCCGGTGAGGCCGCCGACCTGGTCCTGGACGATCTGCGGCGGCTGCTCGACGAGGACGGCATGGCGCTCGGCGAGCACGGCGATCCCGGCGCCACCGTCCTCGGCCTGTCCGCGCTGACCGGCGAGGGGGTCGGGGAACTGCGCGAACTCCTCGGACAGTTCACCCAGGAGAAGGGCGCCGCGACCCGGCGGATCTCCGCCGATGTCGACCGGGCCGCGGCGCAGCTGCATCCGCTGTACGTCGCCGACGGGCACTCCGGGCCCGAGATCGGGGAGGCGGCGCGCGCCGCGTTCGAAGACCGGCTCGCGGAGGCGGTCGGGGCGTACGCGGCCGGGCTCGCCGCCGAGCGGGCCTGGCGGCGCAACGCCGGCAAGGCGTGCGGGACGCCGTGGCTGCGGCTGTGGCGCTGGTACGAGAGCAGGCGCGCCCCGCGCTCCCTGTCGGGCCTGGCCGCCCTCGCGGCGATCGGGCGCTCCCCGGGCGTCGGTCCGGCGCCGGCCGAGGAGGAGGTCACGGCGCGGCAGCGGGTGGAGCAGGCGGTGCGGACCGTCGCGGACGAGGCGGCCGTCGGGCTGCCCGCGCCGTGGGCGCAGGCGGTACGGGAGACCGCGGTGCGCGGAGCCGAACGGCTGCCCGAGGCACTGGACGAGATCGCGGTGACCCTCGGCACGGCCCTCGCCGTACCCAAGATCAAGCCGCCGCGGCCCAAGTGGTGGCCGGCGGCGGTACTGGCGCAGGCGTCCATGACGCTGCTGCAGATCTTCGGCGGGGCGTGGCTGACCGGGCAGATCATCGGGGTCCTGGAGCCGCGCCTGATGCCGCCGGTGCTGCTGATGGTGGCGGGCATCGTCGGAGGGCCCCTGGTCGAATGGGCCTGCTCGATGGCGGCTCGGGGGCCGGCGCGCCGGTACGGGCAGGACGCGGAGCAGCGGCTGCGGCAGGCGGCGGCCGGGTGCGGGCGGGCCCGGGTGCTGGAGCCGGTCGCGGCGGAGCTGCTGCGGTACCGGGAGGTGCGCGAGCAGTACGCGACGGTGGCCAGGTTGTCCACAACCCGCCAGTAATCCACAGGCCCGAGCGGGACCCGGGGCGCCGGGCCAGCATGGTCCTACCCCGCGCGGACGGTCCGGACGGGGACGGATGCGGGGGAGGGGAGCCGGGATGAACGACACCCTGGTGACGCTGGTGGGCCATGTGGCGACCCAGATCGACTTCAAGGAGACGCCGACGGGCCCGTCGGCGAGGTTCCGGTTCGCGGTGACGCCGCGCTACTTCGACCGGCGCAAGGAAGCCTGGTCCGACGGCTCGACCAGCTTCTACACGGTGTGGGCGCGGCGGACGCTGGCGGTCAACCTGGCGAGTTCCGTTTCGGTCGGCGAACCGCTGGTGGTGCACGGACGGCTGCGGGTCCGGGAGGACCCGCCCGACGGGGACGGCGTCCGGTGGTTCTCGGCGGACATCGACGCCTTCGCCATCGGACACGACCTCAACCGCGGGACGGCGGCCTTCCGCCGGGTCGTGGGAACGGACGTCCCGCTGATGGGCACTCAGAAGGCGGCGGTGGTCTGAATGTTCGATGCGGCTAAGATCACCCGGTACTCACGGGCACCTGGGCCTTCGGCCCGAAGGGGAAGACTGTGTCGATCGCTGTTCCCGCATCCTCCGTTCCTGCTCCCGCTGTTGTTCCTGTCACCGGTCCGCCACCGGTCCCGCCCGCCCCGGGGTCCGACGGTGTTCCGGTCCGCCCTGGCGGTGCTCCGGTTCGGATTCCGGTTCCGGTCGCCGGCCGGGCTTCCGTACGGGCCTCCGCGCGGCGGCCGCTGGCGGTGGCGCTGCTGGCGGCGGCACTTGCCGCCGCGCCCGGAGCACAGGCCGCGGCCGACTCCGGTTCGGCGCCGGAGCGGGCGCCCGGGGGCGCGAGCGCCGTGCTGGACGGGCTGAAGACGTACGGGCAGGCGGTACTGCGCGGCGGGGACGGATCGGTGCGGCAGATCCCGGCCGGACTGTGCGAGATGCGCGTCGACGGCGGCGGCATGCTCCAGACGTACGGAGTCGGGGTGGCGGGCTACGCCCAGCCCGAGGCCCGGTACACCGAGAGCGGATGGGGCGGGACGCCGCTCGCCGCCAACCAGGAGGCGGGCCGGATCCGCTGGGTGCTGGAGCACTCCTACCCGCAGCTCAACGATCTGGCCGGGCTGGCCAAGGCGGCCGGGGCAGGTTCCCTCACCGCCGAGAGCGCGGCGGCGGGCACCCAGGTGGCGATCTGGCGGCTGGCCGACGGCGCGCAGGTCGAGGCGGCGGACCCGGCGGCGGAGAAGCTCGCCGACTACCTCCAGCGGGAGGCGGGCCGGCTCGCGGAACCGCCGGCGTCGCTGGGGCTGGACCCCGGGGAGGTGTCCGGTCCGGTGTCGGGGCCGACGGGCGCCCGGCTCGGGCCGGTCACGGTGCGGACGGGCGCGCAGAGCGTGACGGTCACCCCGGACGCGGCGGCGGTGGCCATGGGGGTGCGGGTGGTGGACGCCGAGGGACGGCCGCTGACCACCGCGGGCAACGGGACCCGGCTCTACTTCGAGGTGCCCCCGGGCACACCGGACGGGCAAGCCTCGGTCGTCGTCCAGGGCTCCACCAGGGTCCCGGTCGGACGGGTCTTCGCCAACGGGATCCCGGGGCAGGCGCAGATCGTGGCAGGCTCCAGCGCCGTCGCGACGGCCGCCACGGCGACGGCGCTCTGGCCCGCGCCCGGGGCGGCCCCGATGGGCGGGGCGGCGGCGGTGGCGCTGACGTCGCCGGACGATTCCGTCGCCGGGGAGCACCTCGCCACCAGCGGCAGCTCGGCGGCAACCCCGGTGATCGCGGGCCTGGCGGTCGGCCTGGTGGTGCTGGGCGGCATGGTGGTCCTGCTCCTGCGCAAGCGCCCCCTGGAGGACGAGCCCGGCCCCCAGGACGACCTGTAGTACCCGGCGGCCACGGCCCGGCTACGCCGCGCCGGCGGTCCGGCCGTACGGCCGGAGGGGCCGCCGGCGGGCTGAGGGCGGCTGATTGCGATCACGTTCGCCGGGTAGGCGGTGGCAATGGCTGATCAGGAGCTGACCTGGCAGGGCGCGCTCGCGCGATGGGACCGGCGGCTGTTCGACGCGGTGGCCCAGCGGCACTGGCCGGGGGCCGACCGGGTGCTGCCCCGCCTCGGCCGGGCCGCGAACCACGGCGTGCTGTGGGGCGGGGCCGCCGCGGCGATCGCCGTGTTCGGCTCGACCCGGTCCAGGAAGGCCGCCGTGCGCGGCGCGGCCTCGCTCGCGCTGGCCTCGGCGACCATCAACACCGTCGGCAAGTGGTCGGTGCGCCGCGCCCGGCCGGTGCTGGACGGGGTCCCCGCCGTCCGCCGGCTGAGCACCCAGCCCTGGACCACCTCCTTCCCGTCGGGCCACTCCGCCTCCGCCTTCGCGTTCACCACCGGGCTCGCCCTGGAGGCCCCCGGCTGGGGCGCGCTCCTCGCGCCGGCAGCCGCCTCGGTGGCGTTCTCCCGGGTGTACACCGGGGTGCACTACCCCTCCGACGTGGTCGCGGGCGCCGCACTCGGCGTCGCCGCCGGACTGGTCGTCCACCGGCTCACGCGGGGCGTGGAGGAGGCGCGGGTCGTACCGGGCGACGAGCGCAAGGTGGTCGGGGCGCCCGCCCTGCCCGACGGCGACGGGCTGACCGTCGTGGTGAACACCGACTCGGGCACGGCCGCCCGCGCCGGACTGGACTCCGTGCTGGACCGGCTGCCGAAGGCGGAACTCGTCGAGTGCGCGGGCCCCGACCTGGCCGCGGAACTCGCCGCGGCGGCCGCCGGCGCCAAGGTGCTCGGCATCTGCGGCGGAGACGGCACCATCAACGCCGCCGCCACCGCCGCCCTGCGTGCCGGGATCCCGCTGGCGGTCTTCCCCGGCGGCACCCTCAACCACTTCGCCCTCGACCTCGGCCTCGCCGGGGCCGAGGACACCTGCCGCGCCCTGGCCGACGGGCACGCGGTCCGCGTCGCCGTCGGCCGCTTCACCCCCGGCCCCCACCCCACCCCACCGGATGCCGGCTCCAAGGACGGCGCCCCCGGGCGGCCCGCGGAATCCGGGTACTTCCTGAACACCTTCAGCGTCGGCGCCTACCCCGAGCTGCTGCGGCACCGGCTGCGCTGGGCGCCCCGGATCGGCGGCGGCCCCGCCGCGCTGCTGGCGGCCTGGCGGGTGCTGCGCGCCGAGCACCCGGTACCGCTGCGGCTCGCCGGCCGCCCCCGCAAGGTCTGGCTGCTCTTCGCGGGCAACGGCACTTACCACGGCACCGGCCCCACCCCCCGCCGCCGGGACAGCATCGGCGAGGGCCTGCTCGACGTACGCATGGTCTACGGCGGCGGCCGCCCGGGCCCCCGCCTGCTCGCCGCCGCCTTCGCCGGCCCCCTCAGCCGTTCCCCCGTCCACACCGCGACCAAGCTGCGCAGCCTGCGCATCGCGGACATCCCCGAGGGCACGCCCCTGGCCTACGACGGCGAGTACGCCCACGCCCCCTCGGCCCTCGTCCTCGACGCGCTGCCCCACGCCCTCACCGTCTACCGCCCGCACTGAGAAGACCGCGCCCACCCCCTACGCTCGGCCCGTGACCACCACCTACGTGCTCGACGGCGCCCGCATCCACGGCCTCCAGGACTTCTGGACGGTGATCGGCGAAGCCGTCAGCGGCCCCGGCGGCTACTTCGGCAGGAACCTGGACGCCCTGAACGACTGCCTCCGGGGCGGCTTCGGCACGCCCGACGACGGCTCCTTCGTCTTCGAGTGGCGCGAGCACGCAGTCTCCCGGCGGGCCCTCGGCCACCCCGAGACCGCCCGCTACCTGGAAGGCGTCCTCACCCGCTGCCACCCCACGAACCGCGAGCGGGTCGCCGCGGAGCTCGCCCAGGCCCGCGCGGGCCGCGGCCCCACCCTCTTCGACGACCTGACGGAGATCTTCGCGGGCCACGGCCCCGACGTCCTGCGCCTCCTCTGACCTGCCGGAAGACCCCGCGCGCGCCCCTCCTGCCCCGGGCGCCCGCCGCCCTACTGGTTTCCCCCGGGGGATGGACGTCAGGCAAGATGGGGTGTATCTGCCCACCATCGATCTGCCGGACGGTTTCTCTTGGCTGAGTTCATCTACACCATGCGCAAGACGCGCAAGGCGCACGGCGACAAGGTGATTCTCGATGACGTCTACCTGAACTTCCTGCCAGGCGCCAAGATCGGTGTGGTCGGCCCCAACGGCGCCGGTAAGTCCACCGTTCTGAAGATCATGGCCGGGCTGGAGCAGCCGTCCAACGGCGACGCGTTCCTCTCGCCCGGTTACAGCGTCGGCATCCTCATGCAGGAGCCCAAGCTCGACGAGTCGAAGACGGTGCTGGAGAACGTCCAGGACGGCGCCGCCGAGGTCATGGCCAAGCTCAAGCGCTTCAACGAGGTCGCCGAGCTGATGGCGACCGACTACACCGACGCGCTCATGGACGAGATGGGCAAGCTCCAGGAGGACCTGGACCACGCCAACGCGTGGGACCTGGACGGTCAGCTGGAGCAGGCCATGGACGCCCTGGGCTGCCCGCCCGGCGACTGGCCGGTCACCAACCTCTCCGGTGGCGAGAAGCGCCGTGTCGCGCTCTGCAAGCTGCTGATCGAGGCGCCTGACCTGCTCCTCCTCGACGAGCCCACCAACCACCTCGACGCGGAGTCGGTGAACTGGCTGGAGCAGCACCTCTCGAAGTACGCGGGCGCCGTGGTGGCCGTCACCCACGACCGGTACTTCCTGAACAACGTCGCCGAGTGGATCCTCGAACTCGACCGCGGCCGCGCCCACCCCTACGAGGGCAACTACTCCACCTACCTGGAGAAGAAGGCCGCCCGCCTCAAGGTCGAGGGCCGCAAGGACGAGAAGCGCCAGAAGCGCCTCAAGGAAGAGCTGGAGTGGGTCCGCTCCAACGCCAAGGGGCGGCAGACCAAGTCCAAGGCCCGACTCGCCCGCTACGAGGAGATGGCGGCCGAGGCGGACAAGATGCGGAAGCTGGACTTCGAGGAGATCCAGATCCCGCCGGGCCCGCGACTGGGCTCGATCGTGGTCGAGGTCAACAACCTCTCCAAGGCGTTCGGCGACAAGGTCCTCATCGACGGCCTGTCCTTCACGCTGCCGCGCAACGGCATCGTCGGCGTCATCGGCCCGAACGGCGCCGGCAAGACCACGCTCTTCAAGATGATCCAGGGCCTGGAGACGCCGGACTCCGGCAGCATCAAGGTCGGCGAGACCGTCAAGATCTCGTACGTCGACCAGAGCCGCGCCAACATCGACCCCAAGAAGACCCTCTGGGCGGTCGTGTCGGACGAGCTGGACTACATCAACGTCGGCCAGGTCGAGATGCCGTCCCGCGCGTACGTCAGCGCCTTCGGCTTCAAGGGCCCGGACCAGCAGAAGCCGGCCGGCGTGCTGTCCGGTGGTGAGCGCAACCGCCTGAACCTGGCGCTGACCCTCAAGGAGGGCGGCAACCTGCTCCTCCTCGACGAGCCCACCAACGACCTCGACGTCGAGACCCTGTCCTCGCTCGAGAACGCGCTGCTGGACTTCCCCGGTGCGGCCGTGGTCATCTCCCACGACCGCTGGTTCCTCGACCGGGTCGCCACGCACATCCTGGCGTACGAGGGCGAGTCCAAGTGGTACTGGTTCGAGGGCAACTTCGAGTCGTACGAGAAGAACAAGATCGAGCGTCTCGGCCCGGACGCGGCCCGTCCGCACCGTGCCACCTACAAGAAGCTCACCCGAGGCTGAGGTCTGAGGCCATGGCCAGACACCACTACCGGTGCCCGCTGCGCTGGGCGGACATGGATGCCTTCGGGCACGTCAACAACGTCGTCTTCCTCCGTTACCTGGAGGAGGCGCGGATCGACTTCATGTTCCGCTTGGCGCCGGGGGAGGGCAGCGAGTCCTTCACGGGCGGCTCCGTCGTCGCCCGGCACGAGATCGACTACAAGCTGCCCCTCGTGCACCGGCACGAGCCGGTCCTCATCGAGAGCTGGGTGACCCGGATCGGCGCCGCGTCCCTGACCATCCGCTACGAGGTCAAGGACGAGGCGACCGAGGACGCACCGGAGACGGTCTACGTGCGCGCCGAAACCGTGGTCGTGCCGTTCAACCTCGCCGAGGGGCGGCCCCGCCGCATCACGGCCGAGGAGCGGCGCTTCCTGGAGGAGTACCTCGACGAACCGGCTCCGGCCGGTGCATCGAAGCACCGCGAAGGGCGCATCGCGGCATGACCGAGCAGTTGCGCTTCGCCGATTCCGGGGAGGCGGCGGACCTCGCCGCCTTCCTGGGCCGGCTGGTGCACTACGACCGCGCCGCCGCCGTCCGCCTGCAGGCCCCGGCGGACGGCGGCGCGCTCGCCGTCTTCGGCCGGCCGCCGTCCTTCGACGTCCTGGCCGTCCGTACGGTGCGGCTCGCCGCGTCCGTCGGCAGGCCGCTGGACCTGACGGTGTCGGCCGGCGAACTGCTGGAGTCCGTGGACGAGGGCGCCGCCGGCGCCGTCGTGCCGCGGCCGGTCACCGGGCCCCCGTGGGCCGGTGTGCTGCCGCCGCGGGGCGGCTGGGAGCAGGTGCCGGGGCTGCCCGGCGCCGAGGCGATGCGGGTCGCCGTGGCCGGGGCCGTCGCGGAGTTCCGCTCCCGTGACGAGGCGCTGCCCCCGCAGCACCGGACCCGGTCCGAACGCGACCGGATCGGCCGCGACATCTGGTCCCGGACCCTCGGCGACACCGAACTGCCGCTGCGCGCCGTCCACGCGGCCCAGTCCCTGGGCTTCCTGCGGCCGGTCCGCACCACCGTCCCGGCCCGGGCCGCCCAGGAGCGCCCCGAGCCGGTGGCGCTGTTCACCTCCGGGGGCTGGCTGCGGCTGCGCACCCCGTACGGGTCCGTCGCCATGCGGCGCCCCGGGCGGACCGGGGGGCTCGGCGCCCTGCTGGTCCGGCCCGTCTGAGCCCCCTCAGCCGTACCGATCAGGCCGTGTTGATCATCGAGGCGGCCGCGTAGGTCAGGTACCGCCACAGCTGCGCCTCGTGCTCCGGCGCCAGTCCCAGCTCGTCCACCGCCACCCGCATGTGGCCCAGCCACGCGTCGTGCGCGGCCGCGTCCACCTGGAACGGGGCGTGCCGCATGCGCAGCCGCGGGTGCCCGCGGTTCTCGCTGTACGTGGACGGGCCGCCCCAGTACTGCATCAGGAACAGCGCGAACCGCTCCTCGGCCGGGCCGAGGTCACCCTCCGGGTACATCGGACGCAGCAGCGGGTCTTCGGCGACGCCCTGGTAGAAGCGGTGGACGAGGCGGCGGAACGTGGCCTCGCCGCCCACCAGCTCGTAGAAGGTCTGCTCCTGGACCGTGCCCTGCGGATTGTCATTCACCCGACCATCGTCTCAGACACCCGGACGGAGGACCGGGGTCCCAGGACTTCCCGGCCGGGCACCGGCCGGGCCGGGGACCACCGCTCGCCTTCGCCGCCCGCGGGCAGGACAGTGGAGACATGGGAGCACACACCGCGGGACGGGACGTGCGCGAGGTCGCGCACGCCGCCCAGGTGCGGGAGCTGACCGCCGCCGGGGTCTTGCAGGACCCGGCCTGGCGGGCGGCCTTCACGGCCGTGCCCCGGCACGTCTTCGTGCCGTACTTCTGGACCGGCCGCGGCGCCGGGCACGAGCGGCTGTGGGGCGAGGACCCGGACCCCGAGCGGCGGGCCCGCTGGCTGCGCGGGGTGTACACGGACACGCCCCTCGCGACCCGGCTGCGCGACGGCGAGCTGCTGTCCTCCAGCAGCCAGCCGTCCCTGATGGCCAAGATGCTGGAGGCGCTGGAGGTACGGGACGGGGACGACGTGCTGGAGATCGGCGCGGGCACCGGCTACAACGCGGCGCTGCTCTGCCACCGGCTCGGCGACGAGCACGTCACCACGGTGGACCTGGACGAGGAGATCACCGAGTCCGCCCGGTCCCACCTGGCCCGGCTCGGCTACCGGCCGGCCGTGGTCACCGGTGACGGGGCGCGCGGCTGTCCCTTGCGCGCCCCCTTCGACCGGATCCTGGTGACCTGCACGCTGCCGGTGATCCCGCCGGCCTGGCTCGGGCAGTGCCGACCCGGCGCGCGCGTCCTGGCGCCCCTCTCGACGGGCCTGATCGCGCTCACCGTCCGGGGCGCCGACTTCGCCGAGGGCCGGTTCCTGCACACCCCCGCCTACTTCGTCCCGCTGCGCGGGGCCACCGCGGCGGCGCCCGGCTCGGCCTCGGCGCAGGAATCGCTCCCGTACGAGCTGGTGGAGAACGAGCGCTTCCAGTTCATGCTGATCCTCAGCGGGGGCGCACTGCACCCCCGGGAGGCGCTGGACCTCTGGCGCGGCGAAGGCCGCCCCGGCCGCGAGCGGTTCGGCGTGACGGTCACCCCGGAGGGCCAGTGGTCCTGGCTGGACGACCCCCGGGGCCCGTACGTGTGGCCCCTGGGGGAAGCCGCGTCGGTGTGACGCTCAGGGGGTGTCTGACGGGTCCGTGTCTGACGGGTCGGGGCAGGGCCCGGCCCCGACCCCCTAGCCGCGCCGGACGGTGATGGTCGTCCAGGCGCCCACGTGGACGCGGTCGCCGTCGGCGAGGGGGACGGGCACGTAGGGCTGGATCGGCTCCTCGCCGCCGTTGATGGTGGTGCCGTTGGTGGAGTTCTGGTCCACCACCGCCCAGCTGCCGTCGGGCTGCTGGACCAGGACGGCGTGCTGGTGGGAGACGCCCGGGTCCTCCGGCGGCACCGAGAGGTCGATGTCCGGGGACTCGCCCGTGGAGGCACGGCGGCGGCCGATGGTGATCTGGCCGCCGGCGAGCGGCAGGTGCTGCTCCGGGGAGTAGGCGGGGAGGTTGAGCGCCGCCGCCTCGGGCCCGCTGCGCTGCATCATCGCCATGAAGTACGACCGGTCCGGACCGACCGTCGCACTCCAGGACCCGCCGCCGCCCTGGGACGGGAAGGGCTGCTGCGGCTGGTGCTGCTGCCGGGCCGGCTGCGGCGCGTACTCCTGCTGCTGGAACTCCTGCTGAGCCTGCTGCTGGTAGTGCTGCTGCTGCGGGGCGTACTCCTGCCGCAGCGGCTGCTGCTCGTGCGCCGGGGGCGGGAGCAGCCAGTCGTCCTCGCGCTCCAGCGGCTCGGCCGGGCGGTTCACCCGGGACGGGCGGGAGCCCTGGTAGTCGAAGTGGTCCTGGGAGAAGGCCGGCGGCGCCGGTACCGGGGGCGGCGGCGGGGGCACGGGCGGGTGCCCCTGGCCGGCCGGCGACTCCGGCGCGAAGGAGGCGGGCGTGGGCGTGCGCGTCAGGAAGTTGAACCGGCACTCCTCGCAGAACGGCGCCATCGCCTCGCGCGGGGTGCGGCACTGCGGGCACAGCTCGGCCTGCGCGGTCGGCTCACCGGCCGTGGGAGGGTAGCCGTAGCCGTAGGAGGGCGCCGCGGGAGCGCTCGTCGCGGCAGCCATGCGGTGGCCGCAGACCTCGCACCAGTCGTCGGAGGCGGACTGGTGTCCGTTCGGGCAGGTCGGCATGGCGACGCTTCCCCCTTCTCCCTGCGTCATCGCGTCAGGTTCTTCTCAGGTCTTCTTCACTCGGACGGTCTGCGTCGAACGCGTTTCAAGGGTCATCTCGTCGGCATCGGCGACCTTCGCTTTCAGCCGCACAGTACCCGCCGCCGCATCCACGACATCCACCACCTTCGCCAGAAGTCCGGCGGTGTCGGCGTTTCCGGACGCGCTCGCCAGCTGCACGGCCCGCCCCAGCTTGGCCGTGGCGCCGTCGACATCGCCCAGTTTGCGGGCTTCCAGGCCCTGCTGGATAGCCTGCGCCAGCTCCGCCTGTCCCGTGTAGTGCGCCACCTGCGGGCTGATGGCGGTGGAGGCGGCGAGGTCGTCCGTCCACACCGCCCGGACCAGGCCCTGGGCGAGCGTGGCCGGCGGCTCCCCCCGGAGCCCCGGCATGACCAGCATGGCCCGCGCGGCCAGCATCTCCTGGCCGACGGGCGCACCCGGCACCCGTACGCACACGTGGTACTCGCGGGACTCGTCACCCCACGAACCGGTCGGGTAGTCGCCCGCGCGCGGGCCGGCCGCGGTCCGGCGGCCGGTGAGGTCCTGGACGGAGGGAGCGACCTGCTTCACGTACTGGATCTCCGCGCCGACCGGGGTCCACAGGCGCAGTGAGACGTCCGCGACCTCCTTGCCCATGACGTTCTCCATCATGCGCGTGAAGTCCTCGCTGAGGTGCGCGGGATCGGCCACGATGTCGGCGGAGCCGAGCAGCGCGCTCGCGATGCCCGTGACCTCCTTGACCTCCCAGTCGGTGCCCACGCCGCGGGCGTCGCAGGTGAAACGGCCCGTACAGGCGTCGAGGGCGGCGCGCAGGGCGGCCGGCTCCTCGTGCTCGTTGCGGCCGTCGGTGAGGAGGATCCCGTGCCGGATGGTGGCGCCGGACCCGCGCAGCAGGCCGTCGGCGAGGCGCAGCCAGGTGCCGATGGCGGTGCCGCCGCCGGAACCGAGGCCGCGCAGCGCCTCCTTGGCCTCGGCACGGGTGCCGGGGCCGGCGGTGGCGAGACGGCCCTGGCCGGGATAGACCTCGCGGGCCACGTGGGTGCCGGCGATCACCGCGAACGAGGTGCCGTCCCGCAGGGTGTCGATGGCGGCCGCGGTGGCCTCGCGGGCGCCGCGCATCTTGGCCGGCGGGTGTTCCATCGAGCCGGAGCAGTCGACCATGATCACTACGGCGGCGCCGCCGGGTGCGAGGGCGGCGGAGCGGGCGGCGGTGGCACCGCCGGTGGAGGTGACCGTGACGATGGCGTGGACGTCGCGGCCGCCCTCGGGAAGATACTCGTTCTGGTACACCTCCACGCTGAAGCGCGGGGCGCTCGGCTTGGCGAAGTTCGCCATCGGGGGCACTCCTAGGAAGTGGGTCGGGGGGCGGCGTCAGGCCTGGGGGCGGGGTTCCGTTTCCGCTTCCGCTTCCGCGTGGGCCGGGGGGCGCGGCGGGGCGCTCGGCGCCGGCTTGGCGAAGGGGACGACGGCCACGGTGACGTTGTCGTGGCCGCCCCCGTCGAGGGCGTGCCCCACCAGGACCTGCGCGCTGTGCAGGGGCCGGGTCGCCGCGTCGGGCGGAAGGAGCCGGGCCATCTCCCGCGCCGACTCGGCGTAGTTCCAGAGGCCGTCGGTGCAGACGACGACCACGCCGGGGTGGTCCGGCTTGAAGCTGGCGGTGTGCGGTTCGAGGTCGTACGCGTCGGCGCCGAGCCAGCCGGTGATGGCGTGGGCGCGCACGTCCGCGTAGGCCTCGGCCTCGCCCATCAGCCCGGCCGCGACCATCTGGGCGGCCCAGGAGTCGTCCTCGGTGAGGCGGCGGGGGAGGGCGGCGCGGTCGTCGGGGACCCAGTAGGCGCGGCTGTCCCCGACCCAGCCGATGGTGAGCACGCCACCGCTGACGACGGCGCCGACGAGGGTGCAGGCGGGGGCGTTCTGCGCGCCGGGCACCTCCGGAGCCAGGGCGTTCACGGCGGCGGCCGCGGCCAGGATCGCCTCGTGCATGGCCTCCTGGGGGTGGGCGCCGCGGGGGAGGGCGTCGAGCAGCGCCTCGTTGGCGGCGCCGGCGGCCGCGGCCGAGGCCTCGTCGGGGCGGCTGGCGGAGGAGACGCCGTCGCAGACGATGGCCACGGTGGCGGCGGAGCCGTCGGGGAGGGCGGTGGCGGCCACCGCGAAGGAGTCCTCGTTGCGGTGGTGGCGCAGCCCGCGGTCACTGACGGCGGCGACGCTGCCGAGCTCCTCTTCGAGGTGGTCCCGCTCCCGGGGCTGCGCGTGGCCGCAGTGCTCGCAGTACCCGTCGGTGTCGACCCGCCCGGCGCGGCAGGCGACGCAGGTCTTGCCATCACCCTGCGGGGGGTCGTACGGGGCCTCTTGGGCGGGGCCGTCGCCCTGCGGGGCGGTGTACGGGGCCTCTTCGGCGGGGCCCGATGGCCAGGGGGCGGCGCGGCCCGGGTCGGAGGGGGTGGCGGACCACTCGCCCGCGTCCCCGACCAGCGTCGGGGCGGCGCTGGTCACACTGCCCCAGCCGGGCGCGGGCGCGGCGGAGCCGTACGCGGCTGCGGGCGCGGCCGGTTCGGGGTGATCACCGTACGGCGGGCCCGCGCCGGGCGCGGATGCCGGTACTGCCCGGGCGGCGGGGTGGCTGCCCGCCGGCGCCTCCGGCTGGTCGGAGCGGCCGCGGACCTCGTATCCGCCCGAGCCGGCCGCGGTCGGCCCATCGGGACCGCCGGCCCGCCAGGGCCCCGCCCCGCCCGGAGCCGGGTAACCGCCTTGGCCGCCGGGGCCGTTGGGTGCACCGGGCTCGGGGACGGCCGTTCCGGCCGGTCCGGGTCCCGCGGGGGCCGGGCCCGCCGGGCCGGGGTAGCCGCCGGCGCCCGGGTTCGCCGCGGCGGGGCCGGGCTGGGCGTGCGGCCCGCCGGAGCCGTCCCCTTCCGCGGCACCGGCCGCGAAGCAGCCGTCCCGGGCGGGGCCGACGGGGGCCGCCCCGTCGCTGCCACCGGCGTCGGGTGCGGCCGGGCCCGCGCCGTCCCGGGCTCCGGCCCCGGGATGGCCATCCGTGGGCGCGGCGTAGCCGCCCGCGCCGGGCCGGGGAGGCGGCCCGGGGGGGCCGGGCGGGGCCGGGGTGCCGGCCCCGGAGTAGCCGGTCCCGCCGGGGGGCGGGCCGGCGGAGACCGCGTAGCCGCAGACTCCGCAGAAACGGTCACCCTCTTCCAGGGGCTCCGCGCAGCTGGGGCAGCCCGACAGCCGATGCATCGACATCAATCACACCCACGTCCGGGGACGGAAACGGTTTGCCCGCTCCACCAGTTCGATCCTCTCCTCGCCCCGCTGCGCCAGCCGAGCGAGGACGCGGTACGAGCGCTCCAGGCCGAAGCGCAGCCCCCGCTCGTCCAGTTGGCTGCCGAGCAGCGAGGCCCGGCCGGGGTCGGCACCCCGGCTACCCGACAGTACCCAGTCCAGGGCCGAGCCCAGAACCTCCACCGAGAGCCGTTCCCGCCGCACCGAGTCCAGCCCGAACCGTCCCAGCGCCTCCACCTGCGCGGCAGCCGCCACCAGATCCGGCAGCAGGGGCTCTTCCGGGGACCGGTCGCGCAGGCGTGCCCGTACCGCCGCCACCCGGGCGGCGGTGTAGTGGATCGACACCTCCGGCACCGACTCCAGCGTCCGTACCGCCCCCGCCCGGTCGCCGGCGGCCAGTTGTACCCGGACCAGCCCGAACGCCGCGCTCACGAAGCCGGGATCGGTGGTCCAGACGAGCCGGTAGTACTCGGCGGCGTTGTCCAACTGCCCCAGGACCTCGGCGCACAGTCCCAGCGCCAGCTTCGGCGCCGGCTCGCCCGGGAAGGCGTCGTAGACGGCGTCGAAGGACAGGGCGGCTGTCTCGTCGTCCCCGGTGGCCAGGGAGGCGATGCCGCGAGCCCACACCACCCGCCAGTCGTCGGGGTGCAGGACCTCCAGCTCGGCCAGTGCCCGCCCCGCCAGCGGGAGTTCGCCGAGCTCCAGCCGGGCCCGCAGCTCCCGCAGCCGCAGTTCGGCGGAGTCGGCCGGTGCCGAGCCCAGCGCCCCCAGGAGGTCGGCGGGCGCGGCGGTGAGCAGGCCGGCCAGGAACCCGGCGTTCGGGTCGGCCGGGTCCACCAGCGGAACCGGCAGTGCCAGCGCCGTGTCCCGGGCGTCCAGCGCCGCGAGCCCGCTGCCGCTGTGCCGCACTTGCGGTACGGCCCCCGTCGGCTCCCCGGCCCGCCGCGGCGCCGGCACCACCGCCCCGACGGCACCCGCCGGCCGCCGGCCGAGCAGCCGGCCCCGCCCGGCGCCGGCATCGGTACGCACGCCCAGCGTGGACGCGTCGGTCCCCGGCTCGTCCGCGTACAGCCGGGTGTCCGGAACCCGCAGCTCCGGCCCGAACAGCGTCGACAGCTGAGGGTGCGGCCGGCCCGTCTGGAGCGCGACGACCTCCCGCAGTACGCCCGTCAGCTGATCCGCCATCTCCTGCGCGGACGCGAACCTCCGCCCCGGATCAGGGTCGGTGGCCCGTACCAGCAGCCGGTAGAACGACTCGTACCGGCGGAAGACCTCGATGTGTTCCGGATCCGGCAGCGCGTCCACGAACACGTTCGTGTAGCCCTGGAAGTCGAAGGTCAGCACCGCCAGGGTGCGTGCCACCGTGTACAGGTCAGACGCCACCGAGGGGCCCAGCTCCGCGACCTCCGGCGCCTGGTAGCCCACCGTGCCGTAGATGGCCGACTCCACGTCGTCCATCCGCCGGACCGCGCCCATGTCGATCAGCTTCAGCTGGTCCTGCTGCTGGATCGCGTTGTCGACCTTGAAGTCGCAGTACAGGAGGTTCCTGCTGTGCAGGTGGCCCAGCGCCTCCAGCGCCTCGATGCCGTACGCGCACGCCTGCTCCACCGGCAGCGGGTCGCGCCGCCCGTCCGGCCGCCGCCGCTCGTTGGCGATCTCCTTGAGCGACTTCCCGCCGACGTACTCCATGACGATGTACCCGTCCAGCGAACCGGTCCGCTGGTCCAGGTGCTCCACGAAGTTGTAGATCCGCACGATGTTGGAGTGCTCGATCTCGGCGAGGAAGCGCCGCTCGGAGATCGCCGCCTCCATCGCGTCCTGGTCCCCGGTGTCCAGCAGCCCCTTGAGCACCACCCACCGGTCGGAGACCGCCTTGTCCACCGCCAGGTACACCCAGCCGAGGCCGCCGTGGGCGAGGCAGCCCGCCACCTCGTACTGCCCGCGCACCACGTCACCCGGGTTCAGCTTGGGCACGAAGGAGTACGGGTGCCCGCACTTGGTGCAGAACCCTTCCGTCCGGCCCGGCCGCTCCCCCCTGGACCGCCCGACCGGCGCCCCGCAGTCCGAGCGGGAGCAGAACCGCTTGCGCTCGGGCACCTCCGGGTTCTCCAGCACCGCCGCCGACGGGTCCGGCCGCGGCACCTGCGGCACCGTGACCAGCCCGGCCCCCAGCCGGCCGCGGCCCGAAGCCGAGCCGGCCGAGCCCGAACTGCGGACCGACACCGACCGGCTGGACGCCGCCCCGGGCAGGGAGCGCGACAGCCGTCCGGACACCGAGCGCCGCGACGAGGACGAACGCGAGGAGCGCGAGGAGCGGGCCGACGCCGACGACGAGCGCCCCGAGCCCCGGGAATCACCGTGCCGCGCGGCGCTGGTCATGCCCGTGGGCGGCGACAGCAGTTCCTCCGCGCCCGCCGCGACGGCCCCGATCGGCGCCAGCCCGCAGGTGTCGCAGTAGACCTCGCCGCCCCCCATGTCCTCGTACGTCCCGGGGCAGCCCGGGCGCACGCACGCGGTTCCGATCAGGCTCATCCGTCATCCCTCTCCGCGCCGTCCACGGCCGGCCGCGGCTCCTGCGGCTGCGGCGCCAGCGACTCCGCCGCCGCCCGCTGGTAGCGCAGGACGGCCTGCTCGGCGGCCCGCAGGTCACAGGGCGCGCTCCACAGCATCCGCCGGGCCGTGTCGTAGCGCTCCATCAGCAGCGGATCCTCCGCCATGCCGTACCGGGCGACCTTCGCCCGGTACGCGTCGAGCCGGCCCCGCAGCTCCGCCCGGACCGCGAGCGGCGCCGTCACGGCCGTCAAGGACTCGCGGGCGCGGCGCAGTTCGTCCTCGGCCCGCACCTCGAGGGACTCCAGCAGCGGGGACAGCCGGTGCCACTGGGCCTGACGGCGGTACTCGGCCGCCGCCGCGAGCTGCTCCTGCAACGCCGTCGGCGGGCCGCTGACCGCCGGAACCTCCGACGCGGCGATCTTCGCCAGTACCTCGCCGCGCGCCGTCCGCGCCTCCGCGAGGGTCCGGTCGGCCCGCGAGAGGACGTCCCGTACGCCGATCAGCCGCTGCTCGGCGTCCTGGCGCACCGCCAGCACCGCCTCGATCTCGCGCCGTACGTCATCCAGCGCGCGCGCCGCCCGGTCGTAACGGGCGGTGTCCGGACGGCCGCCGCCCGGGGCGGAGCTCCCCGCCACCGGGACCCAGAACGCCAGCGGGTCCGCGATCACCTGCTCGCGCAGCTGCGAGAGTTCGGCCGTGATGTCCTCCAGGTCGTCCCCGGAGGGGTGTTCACCGGGCCGCACGCCCACCGAGCGCGCCAGCGACCGCGTCCGGTGCAGCTCGGCGGCGAGCAGGTCGATCCGCGCGGGCAGCGCCGACCAGACCGCGTCGGCGGCGACCACCACGTCCAGGGAGCCCGCGTAGAGCTCGTTCATCCGCACCACCAGCTCCGCGAGGGAGAACCGCTCCGCGAGGGCGGCACCCTCGGCCCCGGCCCCGGCGATCACCACACCGGGCCCGCGCAGCCGGTCGGTCAGCTCGACCAGGTCCTCGCGGCTGGGCCAGCGCCGCCGCTCGCGGATCTGCCGGGCGGCGGCCAGCGCACCGCTGTAGGCGTCGAAGTACGTCCAGAGCCGGGTGATCGCCGCGTCGGCGGCCGTCCACCGCTCCTTGGTCACCCCGGTCAGCCCCGCGCCCTCCAGCAGCCGCCGCCCGGCATGGTCCTGGAGTGCGAGCAGGGAGGTCTCCACGGCCTCGTGCTCCGCCCCCAGGCGGGCCAGCGCCCGGTCGACCTCGTCCCGGTCCATGACCGCCGGTCCCGGCTGCGTTCGGCCCACGCGGTGCTCCCCGCTCATGTAGGGCTCCGATCCCGATCCCGCCACGGCCTCAGCCGTCCCGGTACTTGGGCTCGGGCGGCGCGGTCACGTTCGGCAGCACGGCCGCCAGGTGGCTGCGGTACGCCTGCATCCAGGGGCTGTCGTTGCCGCCCGCGCGGTAGTTCTCCAGCACCTTGTTGACCCGGCGCACCAGGTCGCCCGCGTCCTTGTTCATCGCGACCCCGTAGAACTCCCGGGTGAACGGAGAGCCGACCAGCTGTACGGACGGGTCCTGGGCGGCCTGGCCCGCCGCGAGGGCGTTGTCGGTGATGATGCCGTCCACCTCGCCCAGCTGGAGCCGTACCAGGCAGTCCAGCTGGTTGGCCACGGAGACCGGGACCGCGCCGTACGACTGGGTCTTGAGGGCCGCCTCCGCGGTGGAACCGGCGGCCGTGCAGACCTTGCGGCCGTTCAGCGAGGCGTCGTACCCGGTGATCGGGGAGCCCTTGGGGGCCAGCACCTGCTGCCCGGCCTCGAAGTACGCGGTGGAGAAGGCGACGTCCTCCAGCCGCTTGCAGTTGATCGTCATGGTCCGCACCACGATGTCGACGCGGTTCTCCTTGAGCGCGGGGATGCGCTGGCTGGTCGGGATGGCCCGGTAGATGACGGCGTTCTCATCGCCCAGGATGTCCTTGGCGATGGCCTTGACCAGCGCGATGTCGAAGCCGTCCAGGTGGCCGTCGGGCTTGCGGTAGCCCCACTTGAAGCTGTTCTGGTCCACACCGGCGACGAGTTTGCCCGCCTTGCGGATCCGCTCGATCGCCGGCCCGTCCACCCCGGAGGGGCGCAGGCTGGCCTCCGGGTCCTGGCAGGTGTCGACCGGGGTGGCCGGAGCCAGCGCCATCGTCGCGGGAGGGTGGCCCGCGCCGGACCGGACGCCCTCCGGCGCGGCCTGGGCCAGCGGAAGCAGCACGGCCGCCGCGGTGAGCGCGCAGGCGGCCGCCATCGCGGCGACGCCGCCCCAGCCGCGCAGCCGGCCCGCGGCCCAACGGGCCCGGGGGACCCCGGCCTGCCCGGCCCCGGCGGCCGGGCTCCCGTCACGGCCGTACCCCTGGTCCCGTCCCGCGCGTATCCGCATCGATCTCACCTGTACTCCGAAAGCCTGCGACCGACGCCGAGCAGTGCCGCCGCCGCGCCGGCGACCGCCAGGGCCGCCGAGCCGGGCACCAGACCGCCCAGCGCCCCGAGTCCGCCCCGGGCCGCCTGAGTGAACTGCTGCTGTTCGTGGGCCACGGCCCGGTCCAGGGAGGCGTCCACCGTGTCGAACGAGGCCCCGCTGCTGTCCTTGTGGTCCTTGTCGCCGATGACCTGGGGCAGCGCCAGCTCGTAGTCGCCGCGCAGGTCGGTCTCCCGGGCCGCCGCGTGCCGCTGCTTCCACTGCGCCACGCCGTCGATGGCCTGCTGCACGGGTCGGCGGCCACTGCCGTCATCGGCCAGCCGCAGCGCCGTCGCCAGCCCCGCGTCCAGCTCCTTCATGTTCTTCGTGAACTCCACGTCGTACTTGTCGGAGGTCCTGTCCTCGGCCAGTACGGCGCCGCGCGCGATCAGCGTCAGGTTCTCGCCGGCCCGCGCCTGGAGGGAGGCGATCCGGGCGTCGTTCAGCACCTTCAGGGACTCCTGCCCGCCGGACCGGGCCTCGCTCAGATCGGACCGCACCAGCGTCTGCCCGACCGTCAGCCACAGCAGTACGACCACCGCGGCGGCCGTCGCCGCGACCAGACCGTGGTTGAAGACGCGGTTCGTCCGACGGTAGTTGCGCCGCTGCGCCCACACCAGGGCGCCGAGGGCGAGCAGGCCGGTGACCGTCGCGGCCGGAGGCCAGGAACGGGCGTCGTCGTAGTCCGCGTAGAGCCGGCCGGTCTCCGCCTCGTAGAGCCGCTGGGCGGCCGGCAGCAGCACCGTGCTCATCTGCTCGTTGGCGTAGCGCAGGTACGCGCCGCCGAGCGGCAGGCCCTGCCGGTTGGTGGCCCGGGCCTGTTCGATCAGGCCCGTGTAGCGCGGCAGCTGCTCCCCGAGGAGGGCTATCTCCTTGCGGGAGCCGCCGCCGGCGTCGGTGTTGGCGGCGGCGTTCACCAGCAGGCGGGACGCGTTCGCGATGTCCTTCTCGTACCGCTCGCGGACCTCGCGCGGCTCCTGCGCGCCCGCGAGGAAACCGCTGGAGGAAGCCGTGTCGGCGTCCGCGAGGGAGCGGTAGATGCTGGCCGCGTCGGCGCTCAGCGGCTGGCTGTGGTCCACCACGTCCTCGGCGGCGGTCACCCGGTCGGAGACCTCCCACACCGCCGCGGTGCCGAACAGCAGTACCAGGGCGGCGAGGACGGCCCCGATGATGCGCAGGCGCCCCGGTTCGGTCATCGCCGCCGCGCGCAGCCGGGCGACGCCCTCGGCCCATGCGGTGCCCGGTTCGGGCGGTGCGGGCTCCCGCGCGGGCGGTCCGGCGGGCGGCGTCGAGGAGACACCGCCGCCGGGCGCGGGCGCGCGTGCTGTGATGGCCACCGTGACCTCCCCCTCGGTCGTGACTTGCCCCCGGCTGCCGGGCGAGGACGTCCCCCCGGCTGTCACCGGGGGAGTACCCGTCGCAGCAGTATGGCCGCATCGGAGGCCAACCACAGCACCCGGTACCGGATCTTGGACGATCCTTCCCCCGGTCCGGCGCCGCGGCCGCTTCCGTCTCCCCTTCACCGTCAATACGTCCGCCCGCCCGCCACGGTTCCAGACCGGCCGCCCCCGCGGGCAGGTTCACCCGAAATGGGCACGGAGTTTGCCGTACGCCTCGGCCGGCGCGCCCACCGCGTCCAGCCCCAGCAGCCCCGCGCCCAGCACCGGCGGGGCCACCACCACCGACACCCGGGCCAGCGGCGCCACTTCCGCCAGCCCCGCTCCGATCGCCCCGCTCAGCTGCGCGTGCCCGGCGGCGAGCACCCCGCCGCCCAGCAGTACGGGCACCTCCTCGGCCAGCAGCCCGAGCCTGCGCAGCGCCACCGACGCCATGGCCACCACCTCCCGGGCCTGCCGCTCCACCACCGCCGACGCCACCGGATCCCCGGCCGCGGCCACCGCGAACAGCACCGGCACCAGCTCGTGCGTGCGCTCGTACGCCACCGCGCCCAGGTGCAGGGCCTCGATCAGCCCGGCCATCGTCGCGAACCCGAAGTGTCCCGGGACCGCCGACGCCAGCTCCGTCGGGCCGCCGCGCCCGTCCTCGGCCCGGGCCGCCCACCACAGGGCCTCCGCGGCCAGGCCCGAACCGCCGCCCCAGTCGCCGGAGATCTTCCCGAGCGCGGGGAACCGCGCGGTCCGGCCGTCGGGCGCCACCCCGACGCAGTTGATCCCGGCCCCGCACACCACGGCGACCCCGTACGGGGCTCCGGGCCCGGGCAGTCCGGCCCGCAGCACGGCGAAGGTGTCGTTGCGCACCTCGGTCGCCCCGCCCCAGCCGCGGGCGCTGATCGCGTCCGCGAGCCGCCGTTCCTCCACCGGGAGGTCGGCGTTGGCCAGGCAGGCCGACACCTGCCGCGCGTACGGGCGGCCCGGCCGCAGCGGGGGCAGCCCGGCGGCCTCGGCCGCCTCCGCGACGGCCTGTCCGAGCACGTCCACGGCCGCCTCGACCCCGGTCCGGGGCGGCTGGAAGCCGCCGGAGCGGCCGGTTCCGAGCACCGTGCCGTCGGCGCCGATCAGCGCCGCGTCCGTCTTGCTGTTCCCGGCGTCGAGGGCGAGCACGGCCGCCGGGAGGGGGGCACGGGGAGGCGGGGCGGCGCGCGCCGCAGCCGGGTTCACGCCCATGCCAGATGCTCCTTGTTGTGTGCGAGAAGCCGGTCCGTCAGCCCTTCGGCGAGGTCGAACTGCCCGACCAGCGGATGGGCCAGCAGCGCCCGGAACACCCGCTCGCGGCCGCCGCGCAGCGCCGCGTCCAGCGCGAGTTCCTCGTACGCGGTGACGTGCGAGACCAGCCCGGCGTACAGGGGGTCCAGCCGGGGCACCGCCAGCGGTACCGGGCCGTCGGCGCCGTTGACGCGCGCCTGTACCTCGATGACGGCGTCGTCCGGGAGGAACGGCAGGGTACCGGCGTTGCGGGTGTTGACGACCTGGACCGGGGAGGCGCCCGAGCCGTCGCCCAGCAGGGCCGCCGCCAGGTCCACGGCGGCCTCCGAGTAGAACGCCCCGCCCCGCTTGGCCAGCAGGGCCGGCTTCTCGTCCAGCGCGGGGTCCGCGTACAGGGCGAGCAGCTCCCGCTCCATGGCCGCGACCTCGGCGGCCCGCGAGGGCTTCGAGCCGAGCTCCCGGACCACCTCGTCGTGCGCGTAGAAGTAGCGCAGGTAGTAGGACGGCACCACGCCGAGCCGGTCCAGCACCGCCCGCGGCAGCCGCAGGTCGGCGGCGACGGCCCCGCCGTGCGCGGCGA
Organism: Streptomyces sp. NPDC054883; assembly: GCF_053610645.1. Classification (NCBI taxonomy): domain Bacteria; kingdom Bacillati; phylum Actinomycetota; class Actinomycetes; order Kitasatosporales; family Streptomycetaceae; genus Streptomyces; species Streptomyces sp. NPDC054883. The sequence goes on from NZ_JBSGYT010000005.1 coordinate 138,382, forward strand.
GCAGCCCGGGCAGCAGGTCCTCGCCGTCGGGGCCGCCCCGGCGCACGCCCAGCTCCCACGTCAGGTGATTGAGGCCGACGTGGTCGAGGTGGATCTCGGAGGGGGCCAGTTCGAGCAGCGCCGCGAACTTCCGCTGGAGCCCGATGGCGACGTTGCACAGCCCGACCGCCCGGTGGCCGGCCGCCAGCAGGGCCCGGGTGACGATGCCGACCGGGTTGGTGAAGTCGATGATCCAGGCGTCGGGGCTCGCCCGCCGGACCCGTTCGGCGATGTCGAGGACGACCGGGACGGTGCGCAGGGCCTTGGCGAGCCCGCCCGCGCCGGTGGTCTCCTGGCCGACGCAGCCGCACTCCAGCGGCCACGTCTCGTCCTGGAGCCGGGCCGCCTGTCCGCCGATCCGCAGCTGCAGGAGGACCGCGTCGGCGCCCGCGACGCCCGCGTCCAGGTCGGCGGTGGTGGTGACCTTGCCCGGGTGGTCCTGCTTGGCGAAGATCCGCCGGGCCAGCGCGCCGACCAGTTCCAGCCGCTCGGCGGCCGGGTCGATCAGCACCAGTTCGCTGACGGGCAGGGTGTCGCGCAGCCGCGCGAACCCGTCGATCAGCTCGGGGGTGTAGGTGGAACCGCCGCCCACCACTGCGAGTTTCATCGTCGCTAGCCTTTCACTCCGGTCAGGGTGACTCCCTCGACGAACGCCTTCTGGGCGAAGAAGAAGAGGACGATCACCGGCGCCATGACCAGCACGGTCGCCGCCATGGTCAGGTTCCAGTCGGTGTGGTGCGCCCCCTTGAAGGACTCCAGTCCGTAACTGAGGGTCCAGGCGGCGGGATTGTCGGAGGCGTAGATCTGCGGGCCGAAGTAGTCGTTCCAGGCGTAGAAGAACTGGAACAGCGCGACGGCGGCGATCCCGGGCCTGGCCATCGGCAGGACGACCCGCAGCAGTGTGCGCACTTCGCCGCAGCCGTCCACGCGGGCCGCGTCCAGGTACTCGTCGGGGATGGTCAGCAGGAACTGGCGGAGCAGGAAGATGGAGAACGCGTCGCCGAACGCCATGGGCACGATCAGCGGCCACAGCGTGCCCGACAGGTCCAGCTGCTTGGCCCAGAACAGGTACATCGGGATGACCACCACCTGCGGCGGCAGCATCATCATCGCGATCACCAGCAGCAGCGACAGCCGCCGCCCGCGGAAGCGGAATTTGGCGAGCGCGTACGCCACGGGCACCGAGGAGACCACGGTCAGCAGTGTGCCGACTCCCGCGTACAGCAGCGTGTTGCGCCACCAGGTCAGGAAGCCGGGGGTGTGCCACACCTTGGCGTAGTTGTCCCAGTGCCAGGTCTGCGGCCACAGGTCGCGGGTCAGCGCCTGCTGGTCGCCCATCAGGGAGGTCAGGAAGAGGAAGACGAAGGGCAGGACGAAGAACAGGGCGGCGGCCACCCCCAGGCTGTGCACGGCCAGCCAGTGCAGCAGCGCCCCGCGGTCGCGCCGGGGCGGGGGCGCCGCCGGTGCCGCGGTGGCCCGCCCGGCGGGCGCGCCCGCCGTCGTCGTGGTCACGGCCATGTCAGTCACCTGATCCGATCAGTCCGCCGCGGCGGCGCATCAGCAGCGCGGTGAAGGCCATGGAGAGGGCGAAGAGGACGAGGGCGACCGCGCACGCCGTGCCGTAGTCGAAGCGCTGGAAGCCCAGGTTGTAGACGACCTGCGGCAGGGTCAGCGTGGACTTGTCCGGGTAGCCGGGCTCGAACTGCTGGCCCGAGCCGCCGATCACCCCGGCCGCCACCTTCCCCGCGACCAGCGGCTGCGTGTAGTACTGCATGGCCTGGATGACCCCGGTGACCACGGCGAACAGGATGATCGGGGAGATGTTCGGGAGGGTGATGTGCCGCAGCCGCGCCCACGCCCCGGCCCCGTCCAGCTCGGCGGCCTCGTACTGCTCCTTCGGTACGTCGAGCAGCGCGGCCATGAAGATGACCATCAGGTCGCCCACCCCCCACACCGCGAGCACGGTCAGCGCCGGCTTGGACCAGTCGGCGTCGGTGAACCAGCCGGGCGAGGGCAGCCCGATGCCCTCCAGCAGCACCCCGGCCGGTCCCGTACCGGGGTTGAGCAGGAAGACGAACGCCAGCGTCGCGGCCACCGGCGGGGCCAGGTAGGGCAGGTAGAACAGGGTCCGGAAGAGCCCGGGCGCCGTCTTGATCCTGGTGATGAGCAGTCCGGTGCCGAAGCCGAAGACGACCCGGCAGCCGACCATCACGACGACCAGCCACAGGGTGTTGCGCATCGCCGGCCAGAACAGCGGATAGTCGGTGAAGAGGTACGTCCAGTTGCCCAGGCCGTTGAAGACGGGCGGGCGGAAGCCGTCGTACTTGGTGAAGGAGAAGTACGCGGTGGACAGCAGCGGGTAGGCGAAGAACAGCGCGAACCCGATCAGCCAGGGCGACATGAAGGCGGCGGTGCGCAGCGCCGAACGGCGCCGCTTCGCCTGCGCGGTGCGCGGGGCGGCCATCGGGTCACTCGGCCTTCGCGATGTCGGTGTCGATCTGCTGGTCGGTGAGGGCGAGCCCGGCCGGGACGTCGGCCACGTCGCCCTTCTCGACCCGGTACGCGAAGTCCTCGAAGGTCAGCTGGTAGGTGCCGCCGTCCGCCTGGGCCGGAGTGGTGGCGGACCTCGGGTGCCGGGCGATGTCGATGAACGTCTTGAACTCCGGGGTGACCTGGAGCCGCGGCGATGCCAGCGCCTCCAGGGTGGAGGGCACGTTGTGGATGGCGTTGGCGAAGGCCACCACCGCGCCGGTGTCGGTGGTCATGTACTTCACCAGCTCCCAGGAGGCGTTCTGCTTGCGGCTCGCCGAGGAGATGCCCATGACCGTGCCGGAGACGTAGCCCTTGCCGTAGTCGGCCACCTGCTCGTCCGGGACGGGCAGCGGCGCGGTGCCCAGCTCGAAGGCGACGCCGGCCTCCTTCGCCATCGCGGGCCGCCATTCGCCGTCGATCTGCATGGCGACCTTGCCGGTGTGGAAGGGGTGTTCGGCGCTCCACTCGTCGCCGAAGGTGGTGCGGTACTTCTCCAGCTTCTCGTAGCCGCCGAGCCTGTCGACGAGGTCCCGCTGCGCGCTCAGCATCTTCGCGAAGGCCGGGTCCTTCGCCAGGTTCGACTTGCCCCGGGCGTCGAAGTAGGTCCCGCCCCACTGGGCGGCCAGTCGGGCCGGCTTCGTCTCGTAGCCGTGGAAGGTGGGCATCACGCCGAGCTGGTCGTAGGTGTCGCCGCGGGCCACCGTGAGCTTCTGGGCGTCCTCGGTGAACTGGCTCCACGTCCTGGGCGGTTCGGTGATCCCGGCCGCCGCGAAGGCGGTCTTGTTGTAGACGAGGCCGTACGCGTCGCTCAGCAGCGGCAGGGTGCACTGGTTGCCGTTGAACTGGGTGTACTCCAGCAGCGTCGTGGGGAACACCTTCGCCTTGTCGACGCCGGACTTGTGGAGGAAGGGGTTCAGGTCCGCGAAGGCACCGGAGTTGCAGAACTTGCCGACGCTGTCGGTGGTGAAGGAGGAGACCACGTCGGGGGCCTTGGCCCCGCCCGCGCGCAGCGCCTGGTTGATCTTGTCGTCGGTCATGTTGGCGGTGACCCGGACCTTGATGTTCGGGTGGTCCTGCTCGAACCGGGCGATGTTCTCCTCGATCGCCTTCACCTCTCCGGGTGCGGACCAGCCGTGCCAGAAGTTGAGCGTGACCTGCGCCTTCGGGTCGTCGTCGGCGGAGGTGCCGCTCTGGCCGGTACAGGCGGTGGCGAGGGCGGACAGCGCCGCGAGGAGGGCGAGGGCGGTGGTCGGGCGTCCGGATCTGGGCATGGCGGGGCTCGCTCTCTGGGTGAGGAACTTCCGTGGGGGGTGCCGTGGACGGGGTGGGGGCGTGGAGGACGGGTCAGCGTCGGCGGGAGGTGTCGAACACCTCGTCGCGGGTGGTGATCAGGGCGCTCTCCAGCGCGCCGCGCAGGACGGGCCGCTCGCGCACTTGGCCGGGGACCAGGCGGGGCCGGGAGGGCGCCAGTTCGGCGAGTTCGGCTTCCAGCAGCGCGCGCAGCGGTTCGCCGCCCGCGCCGATCGCGGAGCCCGACAGCACCACGATCTCCGGGTCGAGTACGGCGACCAGGGAGGCCAGGCCGGTCGCGAGGACGGTGGCGTACGACTGGAGGAAGCGCAGGTGCGCGCCCTCGGGCCGGGCGGCGGCCCGCTCCAGCAGGGCGACCCCGGCGGCGACCTGCTGGCCGTCCGGGTCATCGGTCCCCGCCGGGGCGTCGATCCCCAGCTCCCGGGCGAGGCGGGGCAGCACCTGTACGCCCGCCAGCTCCTGGTAGCCGCCGGTGTTGGCGCGGGTGACCTGCCGGACCAGGGGGTGGCCGGGCACGGGCAGGAAGCCCACCTCGCCCGCGCCGCCGGTCCAGCCGCGGTGCAGCCGGCCGCCGAGCACGAGCGCGGCGCCCAGCCCCTCCTCGTTCCACAGCAGGACGAAGTCCTCGTGGCCGCGGGCCGCGCCGAGGCGCTGCTCGGCGATCGCGGCGAGGTTCACGTCGTTCTCGTACTCGACCGGCATCGGCAGGGCCGCCGCCAGTTCGTCGAGGAGGGTGGGGGAGTGCCAGCCGGGCAGGTGGCTGGCGTAGCGCAGCTGGCCGGTCTGCGGGTCGAAGGCGCCCGGCGTCGCGATGACCAGCCGGTGCACGTCGGTGCGCTGGAGCCCGGCGGCCCCGACGGCCTCGCCCAGCGCCTCGGTGACCTGTCCGACGGCGTCGCTGCCCTCCGCGTAGGGGAGTTCGAAGCTGCCGACCACCTCGCCCGCCAGGTCGGAGACGGCCGCGGCGACCCGTTCGGGGGTGACGTCGAGCCCGCCCACGTACGCCGCGCGGGCGTTCAGCGCGTAGAGCTGGGCGTTGGGACCGGGCCGGCCGCCGTCGGTGCCGGTGGCCACGACCAGCCCGGCGGCCTCCAGCCGGGCGAGCAGCTGCGAGGCGGTGGGCTTGGACAGTCCGGTCAGGTGCCCGATCCGGGTCCGGGACAGCGGTCCGTGCGTCAGCAGGAGCTCCAGCGCGGCACGGTCGTTCATGGCGCGCAGCAGGCTGGGTGTTCCGGGGGTGGCGGCGGGCATGGGGCTGGTCTCTCCCTCACCGGAGTGAACTGTTAGGTAAGTTTCCTATTGTGGTCGGAGCCGTGTCAATGCCGCTGCCCCGCAGGTTGTGACCTGCGGGGCAGCGGGAGGGAACGACGGCACTACTTGGTGATGCGGGGGTTTCCCGGTGCGGGTTGCGGCGGTATCGGGCTGGTGGCCAGGGACTGTGCGGAGGCCGGGTTGGCGAGCACCGAGGGCGGTGCGACGGCGGCCGCGGGGTCCGGGGCCTCCTCCTCGCCCTCGGCGGCCGGCAGACCGCCGATGATGCCGATGCCCGCGGCGTCGAAGGCCTCCTTGATCCGCCAGCGCAGCTCCCGCTCCACGGCGAGCTGCCGGCCGGGCATCGTCTTCGCCGACACCTTCACCGTCATCGAGGCCAGCAGCACCTCGTCCAGGCCCAGTACCTCCACCGGGCCCCACAGCCGCTCGTCCCACGGCGACTCCTTCGCCATGCGGTCGGCGACCTCCTGGACCACCTCGCGCAGCCGGGCGAGGCTCTCCGACGGCTTGACCTGGATGGCCACGCCCGCCGTGGCCCAGCCCTGGCTGAGGTTGCCGATGCGCTTGATCTCGCCGTTGCGCACGTACCAGATCTCGCCGTTGTCCCCGCGCAGCTTCGTCACGCGCAGGCCGACCTCGACGACCTCGCCCGAGGCCACCCCGGCGTCGATCTTGTCGCCGACGCCGTACTGGTCCTCAAGGATCATGAACACGCCGGACAGGAAGTCCGTCACCAGGTTCCGGGCACCGAAACCGATCGCCACACCGGCCACACCCGCACTCGCCAGCAGGGGCGCGAGGTCTATCTGGAGCTGCGCGAGCACCATCAGCACGGCCGTGCCGAGGATCAGGAACGAGGCCACCGAGCGCAGCACCGAACCGATCGCCTCCGAGCGCTGGCGCCGCCGCTCCGCGTTGACGAGCAGCCCGCCCAGCGCCGTTCCCTCGACGGCCTCGGCGCCCCGGTTCATCCGGCTGATCAACTTGGTCAGCGACTTGCGGATGACCGAGCGCATGGCGAAGGCGATGACCAGGATCAGCAGGATCCGCAGGCCCATGGCCAGCCAATCGGCCCAGTTCTTCTGGATGAAGTCCGCGGCGTTCGTCACGCTCTCGGTCGCGTCGTCGGTGGTCGCTGCCATCGGTAGCAATGTGGCGGGCGAGGGCACGGCGGGGAACCTCCAGGCATAGCGGTCCGCCCGCGGGGGAAAAGCGGACGGCCCACCCACACTAACGCTGCGGCCGCCCCGACCCCGTTGCCGTGTTCGCGGGAGAGACCGGACTCACGCGGGGACGCAACGGGTGTGGTGGAAAACACTTCCGACCCGTTACGAGCGCGTGGTGGCGCTTCGACCAGCCGTAAGGGGAGACTGGAGAGCAGATCGTCCCGGCGCGAGCCACGCGCCGCCGGCGTACAAGGAGGCAGTCCGTGCCGCACGTCCTGGTCCTCAACGCGTCGTACGAGCCGCTCGGCGTCGTACCGCTCCGCCGCGCGCTCGTCCTCGTCCTGGAGAACAAAGCGGTCTCCCTGGAGGAATCCGGCGCCTTCCTGCACAGCGCGACGAGAGCCGTCCCCGCGCCCAGCGTGGTCAGGCTCAAGCGCTTCGTGCGGGTCCCCTACCGGGGGCCCGTTCCACTCACCCGCCGCGCGCTCTTCGCCCGTGACGGCGGCCGCTGCATGTATTGCGGGGCCGTCGCGACGAGCGTCGACCACGTCGTCCCGCGCAGCCGGGGCGGCCAGCACGCCTGGGACAACGTGGTCGCCGCGTGCCGCCGCTGCAACCACGTGAAGGCCGACCGGCACCTGCTGGAACTCGGCTGGCGACTGCGCCACCAGCCGGCCCCGCCGTCGGGCCTGGCCTGGCGCATCATCGGCACCGGCCACCGCGACCCCCGCTGGATGCCGTACCTGGCGCCGTACGGTGCGGAGGCGGCGCTGGACCGGATCGGGGTGGCAGCGTCATAGGGGCCGGGAGAGCTAGGGCGTGACGGCGTTGGCCGTCGCCGACCAGAGGCTGCAGCCGAAGCGGGTCGCCCGGGTCTCGCACGTGACGCGGAGGAAGCGGGTGTCCGGCGCGTCCAGCCGGACCGCGTCCACGCCGCCCCGGGAGGTCACGGACGCGGCCCGGCGCCACGACACGCCGTCCGCGGAGGTCTCCACCCGGTACGCCGAGGGGTAGGCCTCCTGCCAGTGCAGGGTCAGCAGGCCCACCCGCGCCGGGGCGGCCAGTTCGGCCTGCCACCACGCGCCGTCCACCGCCGGGGACGACCACCGCGTGGTGTCCGCGCCGTCGACCGCCGCCGAGGCGGGGAACGCCGGGGCCTCGTTCCCCGAGGAGGTGGCCCGCGCGCCCCGCAACAGGTCCGGGCCGCCGGTGCGCGGGACCGCCCGCACGGTGAGCACCCGCGTCTGCCCGGCGAACGTGACCGGGACCGCGTACTCCCCGGCCGGGGTTCCCGCCGGGACGGTGACCTCGACCGGGACGGCGACCCGCGTGCCCCGGGGAGCCTTCGCCTCGGCCGGCAGCCGCACCCGTACCCCCGGCGGCGGCGCCGCCGACAGCCGTCCGCGCACCTCCCCGGGGCGCAGCGCCGACAGTTCCGCCTGCACCTGCCGCGGGGCGCCGCCGATCTCCACGTCCGTGCGCGCCCCGTCGGGCAGTTCGAAGCGGGCCTCCGGTTCGTCCGCGAACCACGGCACGACGTGCCGGACCGCCGGGGCGGCGCCCTGCCAGGACAGCCGGACCGCGTCGGCCCGTACGCCGCTCGCGTCGGCCTGGGTCCAGCCGGAGGCGGCGGCGTCGGCGAGCTTGCGCCAGCCCTCGCCCGGTACGTGCGCCTCGACCGCGCCGCGCACCCCCTCGGGCAGCGGGTCCGTCATCACCGTGACCGCCGCCACGGGCCGGGGGGCAGCCAGCCGGACGGTCCAGGAGCCGGGTTCCCGCTCCACGGTCCCGCCCGGCCGGGACGCGCCCGTCCAGCTGTCGGACTCCGCCGCCGCCCGCGCCAGGAACGGCTCCAGCACGGCGGTGTCCACCCGGGCGCCCTCCGCCTCCGCCGGCTCCTGCCGGGCCACGGCCAGCGCCCGGGCGGCCTGCCAGGCGGCCGCGCCGTCGCCCCGGGCCTGGGCGGTGAGCACGTCCACCGCGAGTTCCCCGGCGGCTCCGTAGCGCGAGAGCCGCTCCAGCCAGGGGCCGGCCTCCGCCGACAGCCCCGGCAGCCGCTGCGGTGCCTCCCGCAGCTCCGAGAACGCCGCGCGCAGCCGCACGCCGGCCGCCGGGTCCCCGGTGGCGCGGGCCCGCCAGAACTCCTCGACCAGCGGTTTCAGGTACGAGGACTCCTCCACCTTGAGCCCCGACGACGCGGAGTTCCCCGCGAGGGCGCCCAGCGCCGCCCGGGCCCGCGGGTCGGGCCCCGCGAGCTCGCGCACCGCCGCCGCCCAGGACGGGCCCGCCCGGTAACCCCGCGGGTTCCACGCGTAGTCCGCCGCCGTGAACACCGGGATCCGGGACAGGGCGGCCTCGGGCATCGCGTTCAGCAGCAGTCCCGCCGAGCCGCCCGCCACCGCCGGATCGCGACCCGCGTACGGACCGAGGAAGATCCGCCCCGGATCCCAGTCGTTCACCGGGTAGTTGTCCATGGTGACCAGCGGGTGCCCCAGGGCCGAGCGGGCCCCGGCCAGTTCCCCGCCGGTGATGGTGCGCGGCACCACGCCAACGCCCGTCCACGCGACCTCGACCCGCCCGTCCAGCGCCCCGGCCAGCGCGGTCCGGTAGGCGGTGGCGCCCTTCTGGTGGTACTCGGTCGGCAGCAGGGACAGCGGCGGCGCACCCGGGTAGCGGCCCGCGAGGTGGGCGGCCAGGTCGCCCGCGACCTCCGCGTGGGCCCTCGCGGCCGCCTCCGGGCCCGTCCCGTACCGGTCGCGGTCGGCGTCGCAGCCCCACTCGGTGTAGCTGACGTCCGGGAACTGGAGCTGGAACGCCCTGAACCCGAGGTCCCACATCGCGTCGACCTTGCGGGCGAGCGCCGCCCGGTCGGCCGCCGAGGACAGGCACATCGCCTGCCCGGGCGCCACCGCCCAGCCGAGCACCACCTTGTCGGCGCGGGCCCGCTCGGCCAGCGCCCGGAACTCCTCGCGCTGACCGGCCGGGTAGTCCTGGCGCCAGGCCGTGGTGCGGTACGGGTCGTCGCCCGGCGCCAGCAGCAGCCGGTTCTGCTTGGTGCGACCCATGAAGTCCAGCTGCGCCAGGCGCTGTTCCAGCGTCCAGGGCTGCCCGTAGAAGCCCTCGGTGATCCCGCGCACCGGCGCGGTCGGCCAGTCCCGCACCAGCACCCCGGGCACCTTCGCGGTGCCCGGTGCCAGCAGCCGGCGCAGGGTCTGGGCCGCGTGGAACAGCCCGTCGTCGCCCACGCCGGCCAGCGCGACGGTGTCCCGGCCGCCGGTCCGGCCCACCGCGAGCCGGTATCCCCCGGTCGGCAGGTCGCCGGCGTCGGCCGCGCCCAGCGCCCGCAGCGCGGCCAGCGCGTCGGGACCCTGGAGCCGGACCACCGGGCCGCCTTCCGGCAGTGCCGCGCCCGGCGCGCGCTCGTGCAGGGTGGTGACGCCCGCCTCGCGCAGGCCGGCCCGCACCACCTCGACGGCGTACGGGTCCGCGTCCGCCGGCGCGACCAGCACGGCCTGCGCCCCCAACGGCACCTCGCGCGCCGCATCGGCGGTCATCGCCTGCGGCCGCGGCCACACGGGGGGCCCCTCGACGGCGGCTCGGGGAGCGTCGGAGCGGGGATCCAGGACGGGTCCGGGAACGGGCTGCCGCGGGCGCGCCTGCGGGCCGGCCGCGGCGGGCTGCGAGGCCCCGGCGGAGGCCCCCGGCGGACCGGTGGCGACGGAGCCGCCGAGCAGCGACCCGAGCACGGCCACCGCCGCCGCCGTGGTCAGCTTCCTGCTCCTGAGCTGCACGGAGCCTCCCCGTCCCGAGTCGTCCCCCGCCCGTACGAATCCGCCGAGCCCACCACCCGCGCGGCAGGGGTGTCAACGTCCGCGGGTGATCTTGGACGGATACGCCAGGAATGCCGGGCGTCCGACGGGGTAGTGCTGCGGTGTTCGCGGGGCGTGTTACATCGGTCCCACGAACCCGCGCGAAGGAGTGCTTCCATGAAAGCCCGACCCGTCCGCACCTCCACCGGCCACCTTGCGACCACCCGCGACGCGCTCCGCCACCTCCGCGCCCAGAGCGGTCCGGCGGACGTGTCCTGCACCCCCCTCACCAGCGAACCCCCGCTCGTCTGCACCGCGTACGCACCGCTGACCAGCGAACCCCCGCTCCCCTACGAGGCCGCGTTGACGAGCGAGCCCACCGTGGCCACCCGCGCGGGCGACTGACCCCCACCCAGCGATCAGACAGGGACTCACATGGACGACCTCGACCGGCTCGCGGCCCTGCACGGCGTCGCCACCGCCTACCAGCCCTCCGAGGACGTCACCCTGCGGGTCCCGGAGGCCACCGTCGCCGCCGTGCTCGGCCGGCTGGGGGTGTCCGCCGCGGACCCGGAGTCCGTACGGGGCGAGTTGGCGGCGGCGGAGCGGGCCGCGGCGCAGCGGCTGCTGCCGCCCGTCCTCGTCGGCTGGGCCGGAGCGGCCCCGGACGCGCTGGCCGCGCTCCCGCCCGGCACCGAGGTCCGCGTCGCCCTGGAGGAGGGCGGCGAGCTGCCCTGGCGGCCCGGGCTGCCGCTGGGTGTGCACCGCCTGACGGCCGACGCCCCCGACGGCCGCACCGCCACCGCCACCCTGATCCTGGCCCCGGACCGGGCCCCGGCCGCGCCGGGCCGCACCCACGGCCTGCTCGTCCAGCTCTACTCCCTGCTCTCCGAACGCTCCTGGGGCATGGGCGACCTCGGCGACCTGGCGGCCCTGGCCGACTGGGCGGCCCGCACCCACGGCGCCGGGTTCCTCCAGGTCAACCCGCTGCACGCGGCCGTACCCGGGAGCCCGACCGACCCGTCCCCCTACCGGCCGTCCTCGCGCCGCTTCCCGGACCCGGTCTACCTGCGCGTCGAGGACGTCCCGGAGTACGCCGCCTGCCCCGACCGGGAGGTGCTGGCCGGGCTCGCCGCCCGGGCCGGTGAGCTGCGCCGCGCGGTGCTGGAGAAGGGCGCCCTCATCGACCGGGACGCGGTGTGGGCGCTCAAGCGCGCCGCCCTGGAACTGCTGTACGCGGTTCCGCGCGAGCCCGCCCGGGACGCCGCGTTCCGCGCGTTCCGCACGGCCGGCGGCCCGGCGCTGGCCCGGCACGCCACCTGGTTCGCGCTGGCCGAGCGGTACGGCACCGACCGCGCGGCCTGGCCCGCGGGCGCCGAGGACGCGCCGGAGACCGCCCGGGCCGCGGAGTTCCACTGCTGGCTGGCCTGGCTGACCGACGCTCAGCTGACCGCCGCCCAGCGCGCCGCCCGGGACGCCGGCATGACGGTCGGCCTGGTGCACGACCTGGCCGTCGGGGTGCACCCGGAGGGCGCGGACGTCTGGGCCGCGCCGGACACGCACGCCGAGGCGGTCACCGTCGGCGCCCCGCCGGACGCCTTCAACGCGCGCGGCCAGGACTGGGGGCTGCCGCCCTGGCGCCCGGACGCGCTCGCCGCCGGCGGCTACGCCCCCTTCCGGGCCCTGCTGCGCGGGGTGTTCCGGTACGCGGGCGCGCTGCGGATCGACCACGTCATGGGCCTGTTCCGGCTCTGGTGGATCCCGCGGGACACCCCGCCCGCCGAGGGTACGTACGTCTCCTACGACGGGGAGGCGATGCTGGCCGTGCTGGTCCTGGAGGCCCACCGGGCGGGGGCCCTGGTCATCGGCGAGGACCTCGGCACGGTCGAACACGGGGTGCGCCGGGCGCTCGCCCGGCGCGGGGTGCTCGGCACCTCCGTGCTGTGGTTCGAGCGGGACTGGCAGGGCGGCGGCCAGCCGCTGGAGCCGGCGGACTGGCGGGCGGACTGCCTGGCCACCGTCACCACGCACGACCTGCCGCCCACCGCCGCCAAGCTGGCCGGGAGCCACGTCGAACTGCGCGACCGGCTCGGCCTGCTGACCCGGCCCGTGGACACGGAGCGGGCCGAGGACGCCGCCGACACCGCCGAGTGGCTGGCCGTGCTGGACCGGCTGGGCCTGGAGGCCAAGGGCGAGGAGGCCGCCGTCCGGGGCCTGTACGCCTTCCTGCTCCGCACGCCCGCCCGGCTGGTCGGCGTGTGGCTGCCCGACGCGGTGGGGGACCGGCGGCCGCAGAACCTGCCGGGGACCTGGGACCAGTACCCCAACTGGCGGCTGCCGGTCGCCGACGCGGCGGGCCGGCCGGTGACTCTGGAGGCGCTGATGGCCGCACCCCGCGCGAACGCCCTGCTGAGCGCCGTGCGGGAGAGCGCGCGCACCCGTACGGCACCCCCGGGCGCGCGCCCCCTTTAGGTGTTCGCTACGTTTGCACCGTGGACAAGAAGAACGCTCTGCGCGCCGGCGCCGTCACGGCCGGAACGACGCTGATGATGCTGCTGATGACGTCTCCCGCCCTCGCGGCGATCCGCGACGACGGCGATGACCCGGGTCCGGGCCTGAGCGTCGGCGAGACGCTCGGCCTGTACGTGGGCCTGCCGATCGCGCTGTTCCTGATCATCGCGGGTCTGGTGATCGTCGGCGACAAGTCGCGCAAGCAGCGTCCGACCGCCTGATCCGGCCGCCCCGTCACGGGCGGTCCCATAGAACTTCCGGGGCGCCGGAGGCCCGTACACCGGCATGCGGCCGGTGGGTACGGGGCCTTCGGCGCTTCGTCGTGCCCGGCGCCGACGGGGAGGCTCAGCCCACGCCGGCCATGAGCTTGCGCAGCAGCCCGCTGAGCGCCTCGACCTCTTCGCCGTCCAGCCCGGACAGCGCGGCGCGCTGCACCTCCAGGCCCGCGGCGACGGCCTCGTCGATGAGCTTGAGCCCGCGCTCGGTGATCGTCACCTGGAGTCCGCGCCGGTCGTTCGGGTCGGGGTTGCGGCAGAGCAGCCCGGCCTTCTCCAGCTTGTCCAGCCGCCCCGTCATGCCGCCGCTGGTGAGCATCAGCGTGGCCGAGAGCTGGCGCGGCGAGAGCGTGTAGGGGACCCCGGACCGGCGGAGCGTCGCGACGACGTCGAACTCGCCGAGGGAGACCCCGTAGCGGTTGTAGGTCCGTTCCATCTCGTCGCTGACGGCCCGGGCGATCCGGTTGATACGGCCGAACACGGCCATCGGGACGGTGTTCAGGTCCGGTCGCACCGCGTGCCACTGGTCGGTGATCGCGTCGACGGCGTCCTTGTTGGCCTCGGTCATGAGCACAGTATCCGGCCTCCTCTTGTTGGATCACCAAAAGTCGCTTGACGAAAAGTAGCTTAGCGCTAAGCTACTTACAAGCAACCTAAGCGAGGGGTTCCGCAGCCGACCCGCGGCCCTCGTCGCCGTTCCCGTCCCGAGGAGTCGCCGTGAACCGCCTCGCCACCGTCGCCCTGACCGCACTGGCCCCCATCTCCTGGGGCTCCACCTACGCCGTCGCCACCGAACTGCTGCCACCCGACCGGCCGCTGTTCACCGGTGTCATGCGGGCCCTGCCCGCGGGGCTGCTGCTCACCGCCCTGTCCCGGCGGCTCCCCAAGGGCCAGTGGTGGTGGAAGTCCGCCGTCCTGGGGGCGCTCAACATCGGCGCCTTCTTCCCGCTCCTCTTCCTCGCCGCCTACCGGCTTCCCGGCGGCGTCGCGGCCGTCCTCGGCAGCGCCGGCCCGCTGTTCGTCGTCGGCCTCGCCGCCCTGGTCCTGGGCGAGCGGGCGAGCCTGCGCACCGTGCTCGCCGCCGTCACCGGCGCGCTGGGAGTCAGCATGGTGGTGCTGACCGCCGCCGCCCAGCTCGACCTCATCGGGATCGTCGCCGGCGTGGTCTCCTCCGCCTCGATGGCCGCGGGCACGGTGATGACCAAGCGCTGGGGCCGCCCGGACGGCGTCGGACCGCTGGCCATGACCGGCTGGCAGCTCACCGCCGGCGGGCTGATCATCATTCCGATCGCGGCCCTCCTCGAAGGCGCCCCGCCCGCGCTCGACGGCAAGGCCTTCCTCGGCTACGGCTACATGATGCTCATCAACACCGGCACCGCGTACTGGCTCTGGTTCCGCGGCATCGGAAAGCTCTCCGCCACCTCCGTTACCCTGCTCGGCCCGCTCTCCCCGCTCACCGCGGCCGTCATCGGCTGGGCGGTCCTCGGCCAGGCGCTCTCCCCGGTCCAGCTCATCGGCATGGCGATCGCCTTCGGGGCCACCGTCGCGGGCCAGCTGTTCGCCGCCCGGGCCGCCCGCACCGCCGAACCGTTCAGTTCTGCTGAAAAGAACGATCGAAACATTTCGATGGACCTGATCGCTGAGCCGGTGCGACCGTAGCCACACGAACCGTCGACCGAATCCCGAGGGGGAGACTCCCAGTGGCCGTCCTGGACCGCGCACCGACCGCTTCAGCCGCCGAACAGCCCACCGGCACCCGCCCGCCCGCCGGACCGGGTAAGAAGGGGGCCGCCGGACTCGGCGTGCTCCTGGCGCTGGTCGCGACGGTCGTCTGGTCCGGCAGCTTCGTCGCCACCCGGGGAATGGCCGAGACGGTACCGCCCGTCCAGGCCGTGTTCTGGCGCTGGGTCGTCGCGGCCCTGGCGGTCGCCCCCTTCGCCGCCCGCCAGGCCTGGCAGCAGCGGGCCCTGATCCGCCGCCACCTGCGCTACATCGCGCTCGCCACCCTCTTCGGCGTCACCCTGTACAACACCCTCGTGCACCAGGCGGGCCTGACCACCTCGGCCTCCAACATGGGCATGATCATGGCGGCCTCACCGGTCGTCATGGCGCTCTACGCCCGCCTCGGCGGCGAACGGCTCGGCGCCCGCCGCGTCCTCGGGATGCTGCTCGCCGCCTTCGGGGTACTGCTCCTGGTCGGGGACGGCTCGCTCGGCTTCGACTTCACCGCCGGCGACCTGTGGATGTTCGCCGCCGCCCTCTCCTTCGCCACGTACAGCGCACTGCTCAAGCGCAAGCCCGCCGAACTGGGCGGCCTCGCCTTCCTGTTCACCACCTTCGTGCTCGGCGCGCTGATGCTGGCGCCCGCCTACGCGGTGTCCGTCACCGTCCAGGGCGGCTTCCGGCTCAGCCCCGGCACCGGCGGCATGCTGCTCTACGTCGGCGTGATGTCCTCCGCCGTCGCCTTCTTCGCCTGGAACAAGGCCGTCTCCCTGATCGGAGCCGCCCGCGCCGGCGTCGTCTACTACCTCCAGCCGGTCTGCGTCGCCGGCCTCGGACTGCTGCTGCTGGGCGAGCGGACCGGCCCGGCGCAGCTGCTGTGCATGGCGCTGATCCTGCTGGGCGTGGGGCTGGGGAGTGCCCGCCGGTAGGTTCGGTCCCATGACCGAGTGGGACATCAAGAAGCTGCGGATCCTGCGGACCCTGGCCGACCGGGGAACCGTGACCGCGACGGCCGGGGCGCTGCACATGACGCCCTCGGCCGTCTCGCAGCAGCTGACCAACCTGGGCCGGCAGCTCGGGGTGCCGCTGCTGGAGGCCCAGGGGCGCCGGGTCCGGCTCACGGACGCCGCCCACCTGGTCCTGCGGCACGCCGAGGCCGTCTTCGCCCAGCTGGAACGCGCCGACGCCGAGCTCGCCGGATACCTGTCCGGGGAGGTGGGCGAGGTGCGCATCGGCGCCTTCTCCACCGCCGTGCCCGCCCTGGTGGTGCCGGCCGTCGCCGCCCTGCGCCGGACCCGGCCCGGGGTGGAGGTGCGGGTGCGCGAAACCGAGGCAGCCGAGTCCTACGAGCTGCTCTCCGCCGGGGTCGTCGACCTCGCCCTCTCCCTCGCGGCCCACGCGCCGACCGCCCGCGACCCCCGCTTCAGCCGGGTCACGCTCCTGGAGGACCCGCTGGACGTGGCGCTGCCGCCCGACCACCCCCTCGCCGCCGCCCCGGTCCTGCGGCTGGCCGACCTGTCGGGGGACCGGTGGATCTACGGGGGCAGCGGCCCCTGGTCGGAGATCACCCGCTCCGCCTGCGAGGCGGCCGGGTTCGTCCCGGAGCAGGCGCACTCGGCGTCGGGCTGGAGCGCGATCCTGGCCATGGTCGAAGCGGGCATGGGGGTCGCCCTCGTACCCCGGATGGTGACGGAACGCGCCTGCGGCACCGCCGTCCGCGTGCTGGCCCAGGACCGCCCGGCCCGGCACGTCATCGCGGCCACCCGCAGCGGAGCCGAGTCGGCCCCCGCGCTGGCCCCCGTCCTGGAGGCGCTCCGGGACGCGGCCGCACTGCGCGCCGCGCCCCCCACCTGATCCGGCTCCGGACAGCCGTGTGCCCCGGCCGCCGGGGCGGGCCGGGGCACACGGGACTCAGGACGCGGCGGCCGCGTCCGCCGCCTGGGCCTTGAGGGCACGCTCCACACCGGAGCGCGCCTCCGAGACCAGCCGGCGCAGACCCGCGTTCGGCTCGGCCGAGGCCAGCCAGGCGTCCGTCGCGTCCAGCGTTTCCCGCGAGACCTGGAGGGACGGGTAGAGCCCCACCGCGATCTGCTGCGCGATCTCGTGGCTCCGGGTGTCCCAGACCTCCTTGACCGCCGAGAAGTACTTCTCCGCGTACGGGGCGAGCAGCTCGCGCTGGTCCATCTGGACGAAGCCGCCGATCACCGCCTCCTGCACCGCGTTCGGCAGGTCACCGGAGTCCACGACCGACGCCCAGGCCTCCGCCTTGGCCTCCGCCGTCGGGCGCGCCGCCCGGGCGGTGGCCGCGTGCCGCTCGCCCGCCGCCGTGGCGTCCCGCTCCAGCTCGGCCGCGATCGCCGGCTCGCCGGCCACGCCCGTCGCCACCAGGCGCTCCAGGAACGCCCACCGCAGCTCGGTGTCCACGACCAGGCCCTCGATCTGCGCCGAGCCGTCCAGCAGCGCCGACAGGTACGTCAGCTGCTCCTCGGTCCGGGCCGTCGCCGCGAAGGCGCGGGCCCACGCCAGCTGGTGGTCGCTGCCCGGCGCCGCCGCCCGCAGGTGCTCCAGCGTGGCCGCGGTCCAGGTGGCCAGGCCCTGCTCGCGCCAGACCGGGTCGGCGTACAGGTCGACGGCCAGCTTCACCTGGCGGTGCAGCGACTGCACGACGCCGATGTCCGACTCCTTGCCGATGCCCGAGAGGACGAGGGCCAGGTAGTCGCGGGTCGCCAGCTCGCCGTCGCGGGTCATGTCCCAGGCCGAGGCCCAGCACAGCGCGCGCGGCAGCGACTCGGTGAAGTCGCCCAGGTGCGCGGTGACGTTCGCCAGGGACACCTCGTCCAGGCGGACCTTCGCGTACGACAGGTCGTCGTCGTTGAGCAGCACCACCGCGGGCCGGGCGCGGCCCACCAGCTCGGCCACCTCCGTCAGACCGCCGTCGATGTCGAGCTCGATCCGGTCCGTACGGGTCAGCAGTCCGTCGCGCAGGTCGTACAGGCCGATCGCGATGCGGTGCGGGCGCAGCACCGGCTCGCCCTTGGCGCCCGTCGGCAGGGCCGGGGCCTCCTGGCGGACGGCGAAGGCGGTGATCACGCCCTGGGCGTCGGTCTCGATCTCCGGACGCAGGACGTTGATGCCGGCCGTCTCCAGCCACGCCTTCGACCAGGCGGTCAGGTCGCGGCCCGAGGTCTCCTCCAGGGCGCCCAGCAGATCGGACAGGCGCGTGTTGCCGAAGGCGTGCGCCTTGAAGTACGCCTGTACGCCCTTGAAGAAGGCGTCCATGCCGACGTAGGCGACGAGCTGCTTGAGCACCGAGGCGCCCTTGGCGTACGTGATCCCGTCGAAGTTGACCAGTACGTCGTCCAGGTCGCGGATGTCCGCCATGATCGGGTGCGTGGACGGCAGCTGGTCCTGCCGGTACGCCCAGGTCTTCATGGAGTTGGCGAAGGTGGTCCACGCCTGCGGCCACTTCGAGCCCTCGGCGTAGGCCTGGCAGGCGATCGAGGTGTAGGTGGCGAACGACTCGTTCAGCCACAGGTCGTTCCACCACTCCATGGTGACCAGGTCGCCGAACCACATGTGCGCCAGCTCGTGCAGGATGGTCTCCGCACGCACCTCGTACGCCGCGTCCGTCACCTTCGAGCGGAAGACGTACTGGTCACGGATGGTGACCGCACCCGCGTTCTCCATCGCCCCCGCGTTGAACTCCGGCACGAAGAGCTGGTCGTACTTGGCGAACGGGTAGTCGTACGCGAACTTCTCCTGGAACCAGTCGAAGCCCTGCCGGGTCACCTCGAAGATCGCGTCCGCGTCGAGGAACTCGGCGAGCGAGGGCCGGCAGTAGATGCCGAGCGGCACGGACTGCCCGTCCTTGCCCTCGTAGGAGCTGTGCACCGCGTGGTACGGGCCGGCGATCAGGGCGGTGATGTACGTCGAGATCCGCGGGGTCGGCTCGAAGCGCCAGACGTTGTCCTTGACGTCCGCGGGCCCGGCCCCTTCCGGAGTCTCCCGTGGCGAGTTCGAGATGACCGTCCAGCCCCCGGGCGCCGTCACGGTGAACCGGAAGGTGGCCTTCAGATCGGGCTGCTCGAAGCTGGCGAAGACCCGCCGCGCGTCCGGCACCTCGAACTGGGTGTACAGGTACGCCTGCTGGTCGACCGGGTCGACGAACCGGTGGAGACCCTCGCCGGTGTTGGTGTAGGCGCAGTCCGCGACGACGCGGAGCTCGTTGTCGCCGGCCGCCAGGTGCTCCAGCGCGATCCGGGAATCCCGGAAGACGGCGGCCGCGTCGAGGGCCTCGCCGTTCAGCACGACCTCGTGCACGGCCGGCGCGACGAGGTCGATGAAGGTCGCGGCGCCCGCCTCGGCCGACCGGAAGCGCACGGTGGTCACGGACCGGTAGGTGCCGCCCTCCTGCGCACCGCTGAGATCGAGTTCGATCTCGTACGAGTCGACGGTGAGCAGCTTCGCCCGCTGCTGAGCCTCTTCACGGGTGAGATTCGTGCCTGGCACGCGGTCATCTCCTTTGATGGTGACGTTGCCGCCCCATCCTTCCACGCGGCCCGCACCACCGGGCCGGAGTAATCCACGGGCGAACAGGGGCGGGGGCGGCCGCCTCCCGGCACGCCGAAGGGCGGCACCCGAGCGGTGCCGCCCTTGAACGGAAGCCGTGCGGGCTCGGGGCTCAGTCCTGCCGGAGCTCCTCGGCGACCAGCTCCGCGATCTGGACCGCGTTCAGCGCGGCGCCCTTGCGCAGGTTGTCGTTCGAGAGGAACAGCGCCAGGCCGTTGTCCGCCGTCTCGTCGGCGCGGATGCGGCCGACGTACGAGGCGTCCTTGCCCGCTGCCTGGAGCGGGGTCGGGATCTCGGAGAGCTCGACGCCCGGCGCGTCCTTGAGGAGCTCGTAGGCGCGCTCCACGCTCAGCGGACGCTCGAAACGGACGTTCACCTGGAGCGAGTGGCCCGAGAAGACCGGTACGCGGACACAGGTGCCGGAGACCTTGAGCTCCGGGATCTCCAGGATCTTGCGGGACTCGTTGCGGAGCTTCTGCTCCTCGTCGGTCTCGAAGGAGCCGTCGTCCACGATGGACCCGGCGAGGGGCAGCACGTTGAACGCGATGGGCCGCTTGTAGACGCCCGGCTCGGGGAATTCGACGGCCGCGCCGTCGTGGACCAGCGCGGTGGCCTCGCCGGCCACGGCCTTGACCTGGCCGTCGAGCTCGGCGACACCGGCCAGGCCCGAGCCCGACACGGCCTGGTAGGTGGTGGCGATCAGCGCGGTCAGGCCGGCCTCGTCGTGCAGCGGGCGCAGGACCGGCATCGCCGCCATGGTGGTGCAGTTCGGGTTGGCGATGATGCCCTTGGGGCGGTTCTTGACCGCGTGCGGGTTCACCTCGGAGACGACCAGCGGGACCTCCGGGTCACGACGCCAGGCCGAGGAGTTGTCGATCACGACGGCGCCCTGCGCGGCCACCTTCTTGGCGAGGGCCTTGGAGGTGGCGCCACCGGCGGAGAAGAGCACGATGTCCAGGCCGGAGTAGTCGGCCGTGGAGGCGTCCTCGATGGTGATCTCGCGGCCCTCCCACTCCAGGGTCGAACCGGCCGAACGGGCCGAGGCGAACAGCCGCAGCTCGTCCACCGGGAACTTCCGCTCGGCGAGGATGCCGCGCATGACTCCGCCGACCTGTCCGGTGGCTCCGACGATTCCGACCCTCACGGTGACTCCCTCATGTGTGCGTTCGACGCGTGCGCGCGTAAGGCCATCATGCGTTCGACCCCACGAGCCTTGTCCAATCCATTGTCCGAGGAACGGACGGTGTCCCGGGCGCGAACCCCGGTGACCGGGGCGGGACGGGCCGGCCGGAGCCCGCACGGAAGTACGTCCTGCCTGGTCAGGGGCGGGCCGGGGAGGTCCACTCGGGGGCGGGAAGCCCGGAGGGGCGGTGCTCGGTCGAGCACCGCCCCGGCCGGTACCGAAGGCGGGCGGGCAACCGCCCGGCCCTCACGGTCAGCAACCGGCCGGGACGCCGGGGGGGGGGGTGCTCGGCCGCGCACCGCCCCTCCGGATCCCTACTGCGGCCGGACTACGGCAGGACCTTCTCGATCTGCACGCTGCCGGTGCCCGCGACGGTACCGCGGCCGTTCAGCAGCTGCACCTGGCCGAAGAACTGCCGGCCCTCGGGGGCGGCACTGCTGACCAGGACGTTCGCCGAGACCTGCGCGCTCGCGCCGGTGGCGAGGTTCACCGCGGCGGCCTCGTCGACCTGGACGGAGCCCAGGGCGGCCGAGAAGTACACGTCGCGGTAGTCGTACGTGGTGCTGCCGGACGGGACGGCGTAACCGATCACCTTGATGCTGTAGGTGCCCGCGGCCGGGTTGAGCAGGCTCACGGCCTCCTCGGAGTCGCCGTCGGCGGAGGAGCCGACCTTGACGCCGTCCTTGTAGACCTCCAGGTCGAGGTCGGCGGCGGCGTCGGAGACCTTGCCGATCGCGACGTCGAGGCGCGAGACGCCCTCGCCGACCGTGACCTCGGTGGTCTGGGTCTCACCGGCGGCGATGGTCGGCTTGGCGACCTTCGCGGAGCCGAGCGGGCCGCCCTTGAGCTTGCCGCCGGCGATGGCCGCGGCGTCGTTCTTGATGCTCCACTGGACGGGCGCCGGGGCGCCCTGCTTGACCTCGGGGAGCACCTTGACCGCGGGGTCGAAGGAGGCGCCGAGGACCGAGACGTCCAGCTTGAACGGGTTGTCGAGCAGCGGCGACGTACGGCGCGACTCGACCTCGATCTCCCAGACGCCCGGGGTCGGGTCGGCGTAGGAGCGCAGGTCGGGGCGGCACTGGTTCGCCGGGTTGTCGTAGTTCGGGTAGCACTGCGTCGTCGCGCTGTCCTCGACGCCCACACCGTACGGGTGGATCGAGATGAAGCGCGTCTGGCTGCCCGCCGCGAGACCGCCGAGGGCGACCTCAAGGGTCTTGGCGCCCTGCGGGACGGTGACGAAGTACGACTTGGTGCTGTTGCGCTGCACCGAAGAGGTCTGCGACAGCGCGAACGAGGGGCTGCTCAGCGGGGTCGAGGCGATGACCGTGGTGAGGATCTGCTTGTCGATGCCCTCGGTGGTCTCGTCGTCCAGCTGGAGGATGCCGCTGTGGACGCCGGCCGACTTGGCGTTGGCCTCGACCTTGATGGTGACCGGCTTGTTCAGCGGCAGGGTGACGTAGTCGTAGCCGCCGGCCACCTTGAAGGTGCCGTCGTTGCCCCGCCAGGTCAGGTTGTGGCGGGTGCCGTACTTGACGCCGGTGGTGCGGGTGACGACGACGTCGTAGACCTTCTTCTGGCCGACCTTGAGGCCGCCCTCGCGGTCGTACAGGCCGGTGCCGAAGCCCGGGGTCTTCAGGAACTGGTCGATCGCGGTGTCGACCGGTGCCTTGACGGTGAACTCGTTGGCCTTCGCGCCGCGCTGGAGGGACTCCCACGCGCCGAGGACGTTGATCAGACCGGAGCCCTGGGCGTGCGCCGGGACGTCGGCGATCTTCTTCGCGGTGCTGGTGAGCGCCACGCGCAGGCTCGCCGGGGTCACGGCGATGTGCTGCTGCTTGGCCGCCGAGAGGAGCAGGGCGCTGGCGCCCGTCGCCTGCGGCGAGGACATCGAGGTGCCCTGCAGCATGGAGTAACCGGCCGGGAGGCTGTAGCCGGCCTCCTTCACCGGGGAGCCGGGCAGCCAGGTCTGCGTGGTGTTGATGGCCGCGCCCGGGGCGCTGATGGTCGGCGTGAACCCGCCGTCCTCACGCGGACCGCGCGAGGAGAAGGGGAACATGTCGTACTTCTTGGTGACGCCGGAGCCGTAGTTGGCGGCCCAGGTCTCCTTGGAGACCGCCGCGCCCACGGAGATGACCTTGTCCGCGAGGCCGGGGTCGCCGATCGTGTTGACGCCGGGGCCCTCGTTGCCGGCCGAGATGACCAGCTGGACGCCGTAGGTGTCGATCAGGTTCTTGTACAGCTCGGCGCGCGCGTTGTTGCCGTCGTTGAGCGCCGGCAGACCGCCGATGGACATGTTGACGATGTCCACGCCGCGGTTCGCCACGAGGTCGATCATGCCCTCGGTCAGCGCGACGTTGGTGCAGCCGCCGGACCAGGAGCAGGCGCGCGAGGAGACGATCTTGGCGCCGGGCGCCTCGCCGTTCATCTTGCCGCCGAAGAGGCTGTTTGCGGCGGTGATGCCCGCGACGTGGGTGCCGTGCTCGGACTCGATGATGCCGATGTTGACGAAGTCGGCCTTCTTGCCGACCCAGTCACCACCCAGCGGGTCCATCGGGACGTCCTTGCGGATCTGGATCACGAACGGGACCCGCTCGACGACGTCGGTCGCGGGGTTGTCCGTGCCGAAGTAGCCGATCTGGTAGCCGTCCTTGTACGGCTTCATCGGCTCGTTGTTCGTGAAGTCGCCGTCCTGGTCGGTGTCGACGCGGACGGTGCCGGCAACCGGGTCGTAGAGCATGCCGAACTTGTCGGTCGTGTCCCCGTCGCGGTTGACGTCGCCCTTCTCGTCACCCGTGGCGGTGATCGACTCGCTGAAGCGGCTGAACTGGAAGGAACCCTCGGGGGCCTCCCAGCTCTGACCGCCGGCGGTGAAGGAGGAGCCGGAGACCGGGGTGATCTGGGCGCGCCAGGTGGCGTCGTTGTCCGTGATCGGGTCGGTCGCGGTGACCCAGTCGACGATCTTGCGCTCGCCGGTGGTGGTCTTCTGGAGCGCGGGGTGACCGAGGTCGACGCCGGAGTCCAGGATGCCGATGGTCACGCCGCGGCCGTCGGCCTGCGGGTTCTTGGCCACGAAGTCCACCGCACCCGTCTCGAAGGACGGGTTGTACGGGTTCTTCGCGGGGGTGTCCTTGCCAGGGCCGGGGTAGGTCTCGGCCGCGGTCTTCTGGCTCGCGCCCGCGTCCTTGCCCGAGTCCGGTCGCGGGTCCGGCAGCTGGATCTCGTGCTTGAGGTCCATGGCGTGGACCGAGGACAGCTTGCCGGCCGCCTTCAGCGCGGCCTCGGCCTTGCCGGTGGGCAGCGTGGCGCGCACGTAGCCGAGCTTGTCGTTCGTCTGGCCCACCGAAGCGCCCTGTACGGCGCCCAGCTGGTCGGCGACCTGCTTGGTCTGGCCGGGCGCGGTGGCCACCATGACGGTGACGGTCGGGTCACCCTTGGCCTTGGCGTCCTGGAGCAGCTCCGCGTCGGACGAACCGAGCTTCTGGTCCGCGGACTTGACCGCCGCCGGGGCACCGGGGTCGGTGGTTCCCGTCGCGGCGAAGACGGGCATCGCCCCGGTCGCGCAGAGCGCGGCCACCAGGCCTGCGGCCGCCGCGACGCGGGCGACGCGTCTGGAGGCCGGTATTGCCCCGGATATGGAGCTGGGGGATTCGAGGGTCATCAGCATCCCTGGCTAAGTGAAAGATACGGTCCGGATTTCGGTGCCGGATGACCGGTCAGCCTTGCGCAAGTGACCGCTGTTTGGGGAGACATGTCATTGACCGATACCTGACATGGCGGACTCCCGCCACCGCGGAGTATGCGCCATCGGGGACGTGCTGGGGCATAGCGGGGCGACTCGCTGAGGTCGGCGAGTGGCTTTGTCGATATTCCGACGGCGTGTCAGGCCTGCGCGGACGTTCGGGCGTGCCGCAGGTGTGACAACTTCCGGGCGTTCAGCGCTCGCGCGTGCGCGCGTAGTGTCGCGAGGCCTTCGCCCGGTTTCCGCAGGCGGCCATCGAGCACCAGCGCCGGGTGCCGTTGCGCGAGGTGTCGTGGAAGTGCAGTACGCAGGTCTCGGAAGCGCACTTGCGGATCCGGTCGGGCGCGGAGTCCAGCAGTTCCAGGTAGTCGCGGGCCGCGGTCCAGGCCGGTCCCCAGGCGGGATCGGCGAACTCGGCCCGCTCGCCCGGTCCTTCGGCGGTCAGCGTGGCCCGGATCCGGCCGTGCTCCAGCACGGCGTCGACGAGTGCGCGCGCCCCCGCGTCGGCGGGGTCCGCCACCGCGCGGGCCAGCGACTCGCGGGCGGTCAGCAGGTGCACCAGGGTCGGGGCGTCGGCGCGGAAGCGGCCGGCCAGGCCGCTGCTCTCCAGCCAGACGGCGAGCCCTTCGAGGCGGGTCAGCCCGAAGGCCCCGCCGAACAGGTCCGCGACCTCGCCGTCCGCCATCCAGCGCGTGTTCAGCAGGTCGAGGGAGACCGGCTCGCCGGTCAGCGGACGCGGATCCGCCGGGCTCTGCGCCGTCATGAAAGGCCTCCTTGCCCGGTCCGAGGCCCGTCTCCCGCGCCTTCGCTAACCCGTCAAGCGTACGTGACCGGTTGACTCCGACCTGCCTAACCTCTAACTTGATGTTAGAAGGTTAGAAACCTCGCTGGACAACTCCGGAAGGGGGCAGCCGTGACGGCTGTCATCAGCACGCTGCGCACCGGCCACGTGGGCCTGAACGTCACCGATCTCGCCCGCTCGCTCGCGTTCTACCGGGACGCCCTCGGCTTCGAACTCCTCGGCGAGGGCAAGGAGGACGGCCGCCGCTTCGCCTTCCTCGGCCTGGGCGGCGAGCTCGTCCTCACGCTCTGGGAGCAGGCCGCGAGCGGCTACGAGCCCGCCACCGCGGGCCTGCACCACCTGGCCCTGTCCGCCGGGACCATCGAGGAGGTGCGGGAGTACGAGACGCGGCTGCGCCGGCTCGGCGTGGAGTTCGCCCACGACGGCGTGGTGGCCCACGGCGAGGGCGCGGCATCGGGCGGCATCTTCTTCCACGACCCGGACGGGACCCGCCTGGAGATCTCCGTCCCCAGCGGCGCCGATGGTGCTCCCGTACCCACCCCCGGAGCCCCGACCTGCGGATTCTTCTAATGCCCGGGTACCACTGGGGTTCTTTGGCCGTACAGGAACAGGTCGGTGTCCGGGAACTCGCCGAGCACGTCGGCCGCTCGATCGGCGCCGACATCCGCGACGTCGCCGCCGCCTTCCTCGCCCAGCAGCCGCACCTCGTCGTCGGCGCCGCCGACGGCGGGGGCCGGCTGTGGGCCTCCCTGCTCACCGGCGCCCCCGGCTTCGTACGGGCCACCGGGCGGCGGCGGATCGAAGTCGCCGGCGGCCTGCCGCACGGCGACCCCCTGGCCGGGGCCCTCGCGACCACCGGCACCCGGGTCGGCACCCTCTCCCTCGACCCGCGCACCCGGCGCAGGATGCGCCTCAACGGCACCCTGGAGGCCACTGCGGACGGGTTCGCGGTGGCGGCCGAGCAGGTCTTCGCCAACTGTCCGAAGTACCTCCAGAAGCGGCAGCCCCTGCTGCGCGAGCGGACGGGCAGCGGTGTCGTCAGCCGCGGGGGCGCGCTCACCCCGGGCCAGGCGCGGGCCGTCCGGGCCGCCGACACGTTCTTCATCGCCACCACCGCCGGGCGCGACGGGGCCGACGCCAGCCACCGGGGCGGCCTGCCCGGCTTCGTGGAGGTGCACTCGCCGGCCGAACTGTCCTGGCCGGACTACCCGGGCAACGCGATGTTCATGACCCTGGGGAACCTGGTCGCCGACCCCCGGGCCGCACTGCTGTTCCCCGACTGGGAGAGCGGGGCGGTGCTCCAGCTCAGCGGGCGGGCCCGGACCGAGTTCGGGGCCGGCGGCGAGCGGCGGGTGCGCTTCGTGGTGGAGTCGGCGGTGCAGAGCCTGCATCCGGGACGGCTGCTGTGGAGCGCCCCGGAGTACTCCCCGGCCAATCCGGCGCCCCCGGATCACCGGGGCAGTACGACCAGGTAGGCCGCGGGTTCCCGGTCGCCGGAGGCCGTCAGGGCGGTCCGGACGACCGCGGCCTGCTGCTCGGGCCAGTCGCGGAGCTTGCGCGGGGTGATGTGGATGACGGTCACCCCGAGCCGCTCCAGGGCGTCGCGCTTGCGGACGGCCTCCGACCACTGCTCGTCCTCGCCCTGGCGGGGCGCCCGGGTGTCGATCTCGACGGCGACGGCGTGGTCGGGCCAGTACGCGTCGACCCCGCCGAGGTGGGGGCCGCCGGGCAGCCGCAGGTCCACGTTCCAGACTGGCTCCGGGAGCTCGTAGCCCCGTACGAGCTGGTACAGCCGGTCCTCGGCGATGGCCCGGCCCTCGGCGAGCAGGGCCTCGACGGCGTCGACCACGTGCGGCCGGTTCAGCAGCCGGGCCGTCGTCAGCTCCCGGACGAGCGCCGCCGGTTCGCAGTGCCCCGCGCGGACCGCCTCGCTCAGCAGGCGGCGTACGGTACTGGCGTCGGAGAGCCGGGCGACGGCGTCGGCGACGGCCCGGGCCACCGGGGCCACGGGCAGGCCGGTCACCTCCACCGGCCGGGGCGGGGTGTGCGCGCGGATGATCCGGACCCCCCCGGTGGAGCGGAGCCGGCGGGTGTTCGAGACGAGCACGTCGATGTGCGACAGCGCCGTGAGTGCGGGGGCCGCGCTGAACCGGTACAGGGCGAGGGCGGCGAGCCCGGTGATCATCGCCTCGTCGCCGGCCCGGCGCCCGGCGTACAGCAGGGCGGCGTGCAGCCGCTCCTCGCTGGTCGCGGCGCCGGAGTGGAGCAGGAACACCCCGGGCAGGATCTGCTGCCACGGCCGGCCGGCGGCGTCGGAGGCGCTGACGCCGTGCTCGCGCAGCTGGGCGAGGGTCAGCACGCGGGGGCGGCTGCCGGTGAGGTGGGTGAGGGGGAGGGGCGTGTTGTGGTTCATGCCGCGGAGATTCCCGCGCGGCGGGGGCCCGCTAACCCCTGTTACGTTCCCGTCGGCAAATCGGGACAAGCCCGCACTAAAGTACGGCCGTTCGAAAGCCGATACCGCCGTTCGCTTCCCGCCCGGACCTGTTGGGAGCGTCCGGACGGGAAGCGCGTCCGCGCTATCCGGCGGTGCCGGCGCCCGCGTCACAGGCCTGCGCACGCAGCGCGCGGGCCAGGTCGTCCCGGGACTCGATGACCAGCCGTCGCAGCGCGGGCGGGGCCGCCTCGTGCCCGGCCAGCCACGCGTCCGTCGCGTCCAGCGTGGCCTGCGAGTCCTGCAGGGCCGGGTACAGGCCCTTCACCACGTCCATCCCGATCTGGATCGACCGCTGTGCCCACACCCGCTCGATCGCCTCGAAGTAGCGCGGGGCGTGCGGCGCCAGCAGGGCCCGCTGCGAAGACTGCTGCATCCCCGCGATCGTGGCCTCGACCAGCGCGTTCGACAGCGCGTCCGACTCCACCACCGTCGCCCACGCCTGGTCCTTGACCGCCGCCGACGGCCGGGCCGCCAGGCACCGCACGTGGTGGCGGCGCCCCGACGCCGTGTCGTCGCGCGCCAGTTCCGCCGACAGGGCGCCCTCGTCCACCGCCCCGTGCGCGGCCAGCGGCAGCAGGAAGTCCCAGCGCAGCTCCTGGTCGACCTCCAGCCCGTCGATGCGCGCCGAACCGTCGAGCAGCCCCAGCAGCAGCTGGAAGTCCCCCTCCGTGGTCGCGCCCGCCGCGAAGAACCGGGCCCAGACCAGCTGGTGCTCGGACCCCGGCTCCGCGAACCGCAGTTCCTGGAGCGCGACCGCCGACAGCGCCCGGCCGCCCTGTTCGCGCCACTCGGGCGCCGCGTAGTGGGTGACGGCCGTCAGCGCCTGGGCGTGCAGCATCTGGAGCACGCCGAGGTCGCTCTCGCGGCCCGCGTGGGCCAGGACCAGCGAGACGAAGTCGCGGGCCGGCATCAGGGCGTCGCGGGTCAGGTTCCACAGCGCCGACCAGCACAGCGCCCGGGCGAGGGGATCGCGTACGCCGCCCAGGTGCGTGCGCAGCGTCGCCAGCGAAGCCTCGTCGAAGCGGATCTTGCAGTAGGTGAGGTCGTCGTCGTTGACCAGGATCAGATCGGGCCGCTCCTGCCCGGCCAGGTCCGGCACGGCCGTACGCGCCCCGGCGACGTCCGCCTCGGTCCGCGCGTACCGCACGAGCGCGCCGTCCTCCAGCCGGTACAGGCCCACCGCGACCCGGTGCGGGCGCAGCGGGTCGCCCTCCTGCACCACCGCGAGTTCGGTGATCCGGCCGGCCGCGTCGTAGGTCGCCACCGGCGTCAGCGCGTTCACCCCGGCCGTCTGGAGCCAGGCCCGCGACCATGCGGCCATGTCCCGGCCGGAGACCTCCCCGAGCACCGACAGCAGGTCGTCCAGGGTGGTGTTCCCGTACGCGTTGGCCTTGAAGTAGCGCCGCGCGCCCTCCAGGAACGCCCCCCGGCCGACGTACGCGACGAGCTGCTTGAGCACCGCCGCGCCCTTGGCGTAGGTGATCCCGTCGAAGTTCAGCTTCGCGGCCTCCAGGTCACGGATGTCGGCCGTGATCGGGTGCGTGGAGGGCAGCTGGTCGGCCCGGTAGGCCCATGCCTTGCGGTTGTTGGCGAAGGTCACCCACGCCTGGTCGAACCGGGTCGCCTCGACCAGTGCGAACGAGCCCATGAAGTCGGCGAAGGACTCCTTGAGCCACAGGTCGTCCCACCACTTCATGGTGACCAGGTCGCCGAACCACATGTGCGCCATCTCGTGCAGGATGACGTTGGCGCGCCGCTCGTAGGAGGCCTGCGTGACCTTCCCGCGGAAGATGTACTCCTCCCGGAACGTCACCATCCCCGGGTTCTCCATCGCGCCCAGGTTGTACTCCGGCACGAAGGCCTGGTCGTACTTGCCGAACGGGTACGGGTAGTCGAACAGCTCGTGGAACAGGTCGAAGCCCTGCTTCGTGACGAGGAAGACGTCGTCCGCGTCGAAGTGCTTCGCCAGGCCCTTGCGGCACATCGCGCCCAGCGGGATCGTCAGGTCCCCGCGCGTGTAGGTGTCCGTGACGTAGTGGTAGGGGCCCGCCACCACACAGGTGATGTACGTCGAGATCGGGGCGGTCTCGGCGAAGCGCCGGGTCCGGCCCTCCTGGGACTCCTCGACCCCGTTGCTCCACACCTGCCAGCCCTCGGGCGCGGTGACCTCGAAGCGGTAGGGCGCCTTCAGGTCCGGCTGCTCGAAGTTCGCGTACACCCGCCGGGCGTCGGCCGGCTCGTACTGGGTGTAGAGGTAGACCTCGCCGTCCTCCGGGTCCACGAAGCGGTGCATGCCCTCGCCGGTGCGGCTGTAGGCGCAGTTCGCGTCGACCACCAGGACGTTCTCGGCGGCGAGGCCGTCCAGCGCGATCCGCGAGCCGTCGAAGACGGCGGCCGGGTCCAGGGCGCGCCCGTTCAGGGTGATCGCGTTCACCGACGGGGCGATCAGGTCGGCGAACGTGGCGGCGGCCGGAGCCGCGGCCCGGAAGCGGATCGTCGTCACCGAGCGGAAGGTGCGCGGCCCCTCGGCCGGTTCGGCCTCGTCCACCGCCGACCTCAGGTCGAGGGACACCTCGTATCCGTCGACGGACAGCAGCTCGGCCCGTTCGCGGGCCTCGTCACGGGACAGATTCTCTCCGGGCACGTGCACTCCTTCGTGCGTGATCGCGGTCTTGCGTCGAATCCTCGCACGGGGGGAATGGGAGCGGCCCGGTGCTGGTTGGGCAGGGGGCAGGCTGACCGGATACGGGTGAACGACTTGAGGAGAGACATGGCCGACACGCAGGCGCGCGGGAAGACCCCGGTCGATTTCTGGTTCGACCCGCTCTGCCCCTGGGCGTGGATGACTTCGCGCTGGATGCTCGAAGTCGAGAAGGTGCGCGACGTCGAGGTCCGCTGGCACGTGATGAGCCTTGCCGTCCTCAACGAGAACAAGCTCGAAGAGCTGCCCGAGCGCTACCGCGAGATCCTCGGCCCCAAGGGCTGGGCGCCGGTGCGCGTGGTCATAGCCGCCCAGCAGAAGCACGGTGACGAGGTCACGGGCAAGCTCTACACGGCCCTCGGCACCCGCATCCACAACGAGGACAAGGGCGCGACCCGCGAGGTCATCGCGGAGGCGCTGGCGGAGGTCGGGCTCCCGGCCGAGCTGCTCGCCTACGCCGACTCCGACGAGTACGACGAGGTGCTGCGCGCCTCGCACAACAACGGCATCGAGCGCGTCGGCCAGGAGGTCGGCACCCCGGTGATCTCCGTACCCGGCGCCGACGGCGCCGAGGTGGCGTTCTTCGGGCCGGTCGTGACCCCGGCCCCGCGCGGCGAGGCCGCCGCCCGGCTGTGGGACGGCACGCTGCTCGTCGCGTCCACCCCGGGCTTCTACGAGATCAAGCGCACCCGTACCCGGGGCCCCGTCTTCGCGTAGCCGCCGCCCGGATCCGGTGCACAGAAGACCCCCGCGAGTCACGTCCTCACGGGGGTCTTCCGCTGTGCACGCCCGCCGGTGAAGGCTGAGAAGACGATCACGAGGCGGACGGGCCGGTGGCGCCGATCAGCCCTTGGCGGGGATCAGCAGCGGGGTGTTGGCCTTGGCGTCGGCGTAGCGCCCGGCCACGTCCTGCCAGTTGACGACCTTCCACATCGCCTCGATGAAGTCGACCTTCTGGTTCTTGTACTGGAGGTAGAACGCGTGCTCCCAGGCGTCGAACACGAGGACCGGCACGGAGGCCTGGCCGACGTTGCCCTGGTGGTCGTAGACCTGCTCGACGATCAGCCGGCCGCTGATCGGCTCGTACGCGAGCACGCCCCAGCCGGATCCCTGGGTGGCGGACGCCGCGAAGGTCAGCTGCTTCTTGAACGCGCCGAAGGAGCCGAAGGATTCGGTGATCGCGTCGGCCAGGTCGCCCAGGCCGTCGGCGGCGGTGGGCTCGCCGCCGCCCTCGCCGGTCTTCGGGCTGGCCATGTTGTGCCAGTAGATGCTGTGCAGGATGTGGCCGGAAAGGTGGAACGCGAGGTTCTTCTCCAGGCCGTTCAGCGCGCCCCAGTTCTCCTTGTCGCGCGCCTCCGCCAGCTGTTCCAGCGTGGTGTTGGCGCCGGCGACGTAGGCCGCGTGGTGCTTGTCATGGTGCAGCTCGATGATCTGCGGGTTGATCACCGGCTCAAGTGCCGCGTAGTCGTACGGAAGCTCAGGAAGCGTGTAGATGGCCATGCGTGTATCCGGTCCCCTCAGCGTGCCAACTGCTTATTGCAATCCATGCGCAACTGCACGCTAGCAGTATCTATTCCTGAACACACGTAAGGGTCACCCGCCTTCCACGGCATGCGAAAGGCGCGCCCCGTGCCTTCGCACGGGACGCGCCCGGGGATGCGCCTGGGGGCGCGCGGGAGGGGTCAGGTCCGCGCGGCGGCCGTGGCCCGGCGCTCGCGCACCCGGCCGGTCACCGCGAGGACGGCAGTCAGCCCGCCGGTGAAGAGGACCTGGACCCGGGTGTCCTCCCCGACGGCCATCAGGACCAGCACCCCGGCGACCGCGGCCAGCGCCACCCACGTCAGGTACGGGAAGCCCCACATCGGCACGACCGGTTTCCCCGGCGCCGCCCGCTCCAGGCGGCGGCGCAGCACCGCCTGCGAGACGCCGATGAAGCCCCAGACGACGAGGATCACCCCGCCCACCATGTTCAGCAGCCAGGCGAACAGGGTGTCCGGGTACCAGTACGACAGCAGCACGGTGACGAAGCCGAACCCGGAGGAGGCCAGCACCGCCCGGCGCGGCACACCGCCGCTCGCCTTGCCCAGCGCCCTCGGCCCCTGGCCCCGGGACACCAGCGAGTGGGCCATCCGCGAGGAGCCGTAGATGTTGGCGTTCATCGCGGACATCAGGGCGATCAGGATGACCACGTTCATGATCTGGCCGGCGCCCGGGATGCCCAGGCGGTCCAGGGCGGCGGCGTACGGGCCCTGTTCGACCACCGCCGGGTCGTTCCACGGCAGCAGCGTGACGATGACCAGCATCGAGCCGACGTAGACGATCGCGATCCGCCACATGGTGGTCCGCACGGCCCGGGCCACCCCCTCGACCGGGTCCCGCGACTCGGCGGCCGCGATCGTCACCGTCTCCAGACCGCCGTACGCGACCACGGACGCGAGCAGGCCCACCAGCAGCCCGTCCACCCCGCGGGGCAGGAAGCCGCCCTCGTGGACGAGGTGCGCGGCGCCGGGGGAGGCGGTCCCGGGCAGCAGCCCGAGGACGGCCAGCACCCCGAGGCCCAGGAACAGTGCGATCGCCCCGATCTTGAGGGCGGCGAACCAGAACTCGAACTCGCCGAAGTTCTTCACGGCGGTCAGGTTGCTCACGGTGAACACCACCATGAAGAGCAGCACCCACATCCACGACGGGGTGCCCGGGAACCAGCCCGTCATGATGTGCGCCGCCCCGATCCCCTCGATGGCCACGCCGACGCACAGCAGCGTCCAGAACATCCAGCCTGCCGTGAACCCCGCCCAGGGGCCGATGGCCCGCTCGGCGTGGACGGAGAACGAGCCCGAGGCGGGATTCGCCGCGGACATCTCGCCCAGCATCCGCATCACGCACATCACCAGCAGCCCGGACACGGCGTAGGCGAGCACGATGGAGGGGCCCGCGGCCGCTATGCCGGCGCCGGAGCCGACGAAGAGGCCGGCGCCGATGACCCCGCCGAGCGCGATCATCGACAGGTGGCGCTGCTTGAGGCCGCCTGCGAGGGGTGCCCCGGCGGCGTCCGCGCCCGGGGCGCGGGGAGGAGTGGTGGTGGTACGGCTCATGGGGAGTGCCTGTCCGGTGTGCGGGTGGACGGGGTGAAGTGCCCCAGCTTCACCGCTGTCCGCTCTCCGGATGGTCGATGTCCGCTATCCGGACACCCGGATGACCGGCCGTGATCATCTCGGTACGCTGACGGCACGGCAGGGCAGGGCAGGGCAGGGGCAGGAGAGCCGAATGGACCACGGCACAAGGGAATTGGCCGCGACGGGCCGGGGCGTGCTCGTCACCGGAGCCTCCCGGGGCATCGGGCGGGCCATCGCCGCGGCCTTCGCCGAACAGGGCGACCGGGTCGCGGTGCACTGCACGGCCCGGCACGCGGACGCCGAGCGGACCCTCGCGGACCTGCCGGGCGACGGCCACGTCCTCGTCACCAGCGACCTCGGCGACCCGGCCCGGGCGGAGGAGCTCGCGGCCGCGGCGGAGGAGGCGCTCGGCGCGGTGGACGTGCTGGTGAACAACGCCGCGGTGATGGTCGCCCACCCGCTGCCCGCGACCTCGTACGAGGAGTGGCAGCACGCATGGCGGCACACGGCCGCCGTGAACCTGTTCGGTCCCGCCGACCTCTCCTACTGCGTCGCCCGCCGCATGATCGACGGCCGGCGGGAGGGCCGCATCGTCAACATCGGCTCGCGCGGGGCCTTCCGGGGCGAGCCCGACCACCCCGCCTACGGTGCCACCAAGGCGGCCCTGCACGCACTCGGCCAGTCGCTCGCCGTCTCCCTGGCGCCGCACGGCATCGCTGTGGCCTCCGTGGCACCCGGCTTCGTGGCCACCGAGCGGGTCGCCGGCCGGCTCGACGGCGAAGAGGGCGAGCGGATCCGGGCGCAGAGCCCCTTCGGACGGGTCGGCACACCCGAGGAGGTGGCCGCCGCCGTGCTCCACCTGGCCTCACCCGCCGCACGCTGGAGCTCGGGCGCGGTCCTCGACGTCAACGGCGCCTCCTACCTGCGCACCTGACGCGCGAAGGCCCCCCGCGGCGCGTGCACGGGGGGCCTTCACGGAAGGGGAGGTTCAGCTCCGGCGGGCGCGCA
Source organism: Streptomyces sp. NPDC054883 (assembly GCF_053610645.1). Classification (NCBI taxonomy): domain Bacteria; kingdom Bacillati; phylum Actinomycetota; class Actinomycetes; order Kitasatosporales; family Streptomycetaceae; genus Streptomyces; species Streptomyces sp. NPDC054883. The sequence goes on from NZ_JBSGYT010000005.1 coordinate 172,628, forward strand.
GCTCCCGTACGCCCGCGATCACCAGCACCACCGCCGCGGCACCGGAGGACCACAGCAGCTGCGGCCGCGCCGAATCATCGAACAGCATCAGCACCAGCACGGCCGCCATGCCGAGCAGCGCCACCCAGGTGAGGTACGGGAAACACCACATCGGCAGCGTCAAGCGCTCCGGCATCTCCCGCTCGATCCGCCCGCGCAACCGCAGCTGCGAGACCGCGATCAGCGCCCACACGAACAGCAGCACCGCGCCGACCGCGTTGAGCATGTAGAGGAACACCGTGTCCGGCCACAGCAGGTTCAGCACCACCGACACGAACCCGAACGCCACCGAGGCGAACACCGCACGGCGCGGCACCCCGCCCTTCGACACCTTGAGCAGTCCCTGGGGCGCGTCGCCCCGCTCGGCCAGCGAGAAGACCATGCGCGAGGAGCCGTACAGGTTGGCGTTCAGCGCGGACAGCAGCGCCACGAACACCACGATCTCCATGATCTGACCGGCCGACGGGATGCCGATGGAGTCGAGCACGGCCACGTACGGGCTCTGCCCCGGCTCCAGCGAGTCCCACGGCAGCAGGGTCACGATCACCACCATCGAGCCGACGTAGAAGAAGAGGATGCGCCACACCGCGCTGCGAACCGCGCGGGCGACGGACCGGGCCGGGTCGTCGGACTCGGCGGCCGCGATGGTGACGACCTCCAGGCCGCCGAAGGCGAAGACGACCGCGAGCAGGCCGGCGACCACCCCGCCGAACCCCTTGGGGAAGAACCCGCCGTGGCCCCTCAGGTTCTGCACGCCGACGGGGTCGGTGTCGGGCAGCAGGCCGAAGACGGCCAGCGTCCCCAGGATCAGGAACAGCACGATGGCCCCGACCTTGAGGGCCGCGAACCAGAACTCGAACTCGCCGAAGTTCTTCACCGCGGTCAGGTTGGTGACGGTGAACACCACCATGAGGACCAGCACCCAGACCCACTGGTCGACCGACGGCATCCAGCCGTTCGCGATCTTCGCGGCGCCGGTCGCCTCCACGGCGAGCACCACGACCAGCAGGAACCAGTACAGCCACCCCGCCGAGAAGCCCGCCCAGCGCCCCAGCGCCTTCTCCGCGTAGACGGAGAACGAGCCGGAGGCGGGCATCGCGGCGGACATCTCGCCGAGCATCCGCATCACCAGCATCGCGAGGACACCGGCGAGCAGGTACGAGCAGATGATCGCCGGTCCGGCGATGGAGATGCCGGCGCCGGAGCCGACGAAGAGCCCGGCGCCGATCACTCCGCCGAGACCGAGCATGGTCAGGTGGCGCTGCTTGAGGCTGTGGCTCAGGGGTTCGGGGGAAAGCCCGTCCGCGGGGGCGGGCAAGTCGGTCAGGCGGTCGCGCATGAGGGTGGGCTCGTACTCTCGTTCGGCCTGGTGGCGATGGGTATTCGCGCAGGTTGGAGGGACCCTACAGTCTCGCCGGAGGGCGTCTGTCTGCGCAAAACGGACGTGAAGTCTCTACTGGGTCGTGATGGGGATCACTGCAACTCTGGTGTGGTGAGGGGTTTTTGTCTACTCCCCACCAAACCGGACGGTACGGCTTGTCCCTGGCAGCGGTGGGGCGGCGACCGGCCCCGGACTAACGTCGATGATCGTCCCGTCACCCGTTCACCCCCACGCGGAGTCCCCTGATGAGCACTGCTTCCGTCACCTCCCGGCCCGGCGCCGTCCTCGCCGACCTGCTGCCCGCGAGCCGCGTCCGCGACGTCGCGCTCGTCGTCGGCGCGGCCGCACTGATGGGCGCCGCCGCCCAGGTCGCGGTCAAGGTGCCGGGGCTGATCGTGCCGATCACCGGACAGACCTTCGCCGCGCTGCTGATCGGCGCCGCGCTCGGCCCCGGCCGCTCCTTCCTGTCCATGGCGCTGTACACCCTCGTCGGCATGGCCGGCGTGCCGTGGTTCGCGCACGGCGCCTCGGGCGCGGGCGGCGCCACCTTCGGCTACGTCCTCGGCATGCTGCTCGCCTCCACCGTCGTCGGCGCCCTCGCCCGGCGCGGCGCCGACCGCTCCGTCCCGCGTACGGCTGCCACGATGGTGCTGGGCTCCGCCATCGTCTACGCGGTGGGCGTCCCGTACCTGGCGCTGGCCACGGGGATGTCCTTCGGCGCGGCCGTCGCGGGCGGCATGACGCCGTTCCTGATCGGCGACGCCGTCAAGGCGGCCCTGGCGATGGGCCTGCTGCCCACCACGTGGAAGCTCCTCGACCGCGGCTGACCGGCCCGCGCACGGACGCGCGTACGCAGCAGCCCCGGACCACGAGCGGTGGTCCGGGGCTGCTTCACGCGGGGGAGGACTCCCAGGACTACGCGGCCGTGGCGGCCTTGCGGCGCCAGTCGCGGACCGCGCCGATCACGATGACGACCGCCGCGACGAGCAGCGACAGCAACACCGTCTCGCGGTTGTCCTTGTCGTAGACCATGTAGGCCAGCACGAAGGTGATCATCGCGGCGGTGGCCCAGGTGAGGCCCGGGAAGAGCCACATCTTGACGGTGAGCTTCTCCGGCGCCTCGCGCTCCAGGATCCGGCGCATCCGCAGCTGGGTGAGGCAGATGACCAGCCACACGAAGAGCGCGATCGCACCCGAGGAGTTCAGCAGGAAGTCGAAGATCGTGTCCGGGAACGCGTAGTTGAAGTACACGGCGAGGAAGCCGAAGACCACGGACCCGAGGATCGCGGCGGTCGGCACGCCGTTCTTGCTCACCTTGGCGAACGCCTTCGGTGCGTCACCGCGCTCGCCCAGCGAGAACGCCATGCGCGAAGCGGTGTACAGGCCCGAGTTCAGGCAGGACAGCACGGCCGTCAGGACGATCACGTTCATGATCTGGCCGGCGTGCGCGATGCCGATCGAGTCGAGGGCGGCGACGTACGAGCCCTTCTTGACGATCGACGCGTCGTTCCACGGCAGCAGCGTCAGGACGATGAAGATCGAGCCCAGGTAGAAGACGCCGATGCGCCAGATCACCGAGTTGGTGGCCTTGGTGACCGCACGGCGCGGGTCCTCGGACTCGCCGGCCGCCAGGGTGACGATCTCACTGCCCATGAACGAGAAGACGACCATCAGCACACCGGTGAGGATCGAGCCCCAGCCGTTGGGCATGAACCCGCCGGCGTCCGTGAGGTGCGCGAAGCCCGCGCCCGGGTTGTCCGAGCCCGGCAGCACACCGAAGACGGCGAGCATGCCGACGATCACGAAAGCGCCGATGGCGACGACCTTGATGCCCGCGAACCAGAACTCGAACTCGCCGTAGGAGGCGACCGAGCCGAGGTTGGTGACGGTCAGCACCGCCATCACGATCAGGGCCCAGCCCCACTGCGGGACGGCCGGGATCCAGCCTTCGAGGATCTTCGCGCCGGCGGTGGCCTCCACGGCCAGGACGACGACCCAGAAGAACCAGTACAGCCAGCCGATGGAGAAGCCGGCCCAGCGGCCGAGCGCACGGTCGGCGTAAGCGGAGAAGGAGCCCGAGTTCGGGCTCGCGGCGGCCATCTCGCCGAGCATGCGCATCACGAAGACGACCATCGCGCCGACGAGTGCGTATGACACGAGGATGGCGGGACCGGTCTTGGCGATGCCGCCGCCGGAGCCGACGAAGAGTCCTGCTCCGATGACACCGCCGATGGCGATCATGGACAGGTGGCGGTTCTTGAGACCGGCCTTCAGACCATCGGAGGGCTTGGCGTCGCCGGGGGTGCCGGAGGGGTCGCCTGCCTTCTGAAGGGTCGTCGTGGAGCTCATGGACGATTCCTTAGGTTCTCGGGTTGCGAGTCCCGGCATTGAAACCTGAGATGAACGTCAGACGGAAGACCTGGTTCCGGAAGGTTGCCCGGGGCTAAAGTCCGGGACCTTCGTCCCACCCCGTCCCGTCTGGGTTGTTGGGGATAAATTGAGCTTGCCGAGTGACCCATGCCACACTCCGCCCGGCACCCTCCAGCAGCAGTCCAGGGCGGCCGTGCCACACTCGGACCATGCGCGTGTACCTCGGATCTGACCATGCCGGCTTTGAGCTGAAGAACCACCTCGTGGACTGGCTCAAGAACAACGGCCACGAGCCCGTCGACTGCGGGCCCCACATCTACGACGCCGTCGACGACTACCCGCCGTTCTGCCTGCGCGCCGCAGAGAAGACCGCCGCGGACGCCGACGGCCTCGGCATCGTCATCGGCGGTTCCGGCAACGGCGAGCAGATCGCCGCGAACAAGGTCAAGGGCGTCCGCGCCATCCTGGCCTGGAGCGTCGAGACCGCGAAGCTCGGCCGTGAGCACAACAACGCCAACGTGATCTCCGTCGGCGGCCGCATGCACACCCAGGACGAGGCCGTCAGCTTCATCGAGGCCTTCCTGGCGACCCCGTACTCCGGCGAGGAGCGCCACACCCGCCGCATCGACATGCTCACCGCCTACGAGACCACCGGCGAGCTCCCCCCGATCCCGGCCCACCACCCGCAGGGCTGACCCGCCCGACCAGCCGGGCCGTGCCGCCGGCCCCCGGCGGCACGGCTGCCTCCTTCGCCGTTTCCGGCTCGTCCCCCGCTCGTCGCCTCACCGCTCGTCGCCGTCAGGAGCCTCGCCGTGCCCGAGGGGCATACGATCCACCGCCTCGCCCAGGACCACACCGAGCGCTTCGCCGGCCGCCCGGTACGGGTGAGCAGCCCGCAGGGCCGGTTCGCCGACAGCGCCGCCCTGCTCGACGGGCGCACCCTGGAGAGCGCCGAGGCCCACGGCAAGCACCTCTTCCTGGAGCTCGGCGACGCCTGGGTCCACATCCACCTCGGCCTCTTCGGCAAGCTCGGCTTCGGCCCCGCCCCGGCCCCGCCCGCCACCGGCACCGTCCGGCTGCGCCTGGCCAACCCGGACCACTGGGCCGACCTGCGCGGGCCGACCGCCTGCGCACTGCTCGGCGAGGGGGAGAAGAAGGCGATACACGAGCGGCTCGGTCCCGACCCGCTGCGCCCGGCCGACGACCCCGAGCGGGCCTGGCGGCGGATCTCCCGCTCCCGTACGACCGTCGCCGCGCTGCTCATGGACCAGAAGGTGATCGCGGGCGTCGGCAACGTCTACCGCGCCGAGGTCCTCTTCCGGCACGGCATCGACCCGTACCGGCTCGGCAAGGACCTGACGCGGGCCGAATGGGACGCGATCTGGGCCGATCTGGTGGACCTCATGCGCGAGGGCGTACGGAACAACCGGATCGACACCGTCCGTGACGAGCACCTCCCCGAGGCCATGGGCCGCCCGCCCAGGGTCGACGACCACGGCGGCGAGGTGTACGTCTACCGGAGGGCGAACCTGCCCTGCCACATCTGCGGGGGCGAGATCCGCACCGCCGGTCTCGCCGCCCGCAACCTCTTCTGGTGCCCGGCCTGCCAGACCCGCTAGCCGCGCGCTAGAAGCCGTGCGGGAGCCAGGGGGCGACGTCCCCCGCGAACGCCCGCGAGGCCCGGGCCAGCGCGCCCGGGCGCAGCTCGCGGACGCGGCCCGCCCCGGCCAGCGAGGTCAGCGTGATCCCGCCCAGGTACGCCGAACCCAGGTCCCGCACCGACAGCTCCAGGTCCACCGGATCCGCGCTGCGCACGCAGGACGCCGTCCCCTCCGGCCCGGCGCGCAGCCGCCAGCGGCCCTCGTTCCACGGGCAGAACGCGTCCTCCACCTCCAGGACCACGTCCAGCGGCGTCGCGTACCGCCGCGCCTCCAGGGCCGCCCCGAGGTCCACCAGCCGCACGTACAGCGCGTCGCGCGGGTTCGGCCGGCACCGCCGTACGTCGTTGGCCAGGTGCAGCACCGGATCGTCCGCCGGGCGCCCCGAGGCCCGTACGGTCCAGGTCAGGTCGATCTCGCAGAGGTAGCGCCACAGCGCCGCGTACGCCGCCGGGTCCAGCGCGTCCAGATCCGCCACCTCCACCGTCCCGGCCGCGCCGGTGGCCTCCCAGTCCACCTTCACCCGGTAGCGGGCGTACCCGGCCACCTGACCGTCCGGCGCCTCGGCGACCACGCACTTGAGCGGCGAGGCGCCCGCGCGCCCGGACTCCGGGTCCAGCAGCGCCTGCCGCTCCCAGCCCGGCTGCCGGGTGGGCATCCCGGGCCGCCGCGGCACCAGGGCGGCGTAGACCCGCTCGCAGTCGGCCAGGGCCTTGTCCGGGTCCACGAGGCGGAGCCGGACCGCGTCCGTCCCCGGCGGCACGCCGAGCCGTACCCGGCTGGTGTCGATCTCCAGGGCCAGCGCGTAGGTGGCGGCGCCGTAGCCGAACCGCCCGTAGATCTCCGGCTCCGAGGCCGTCAGCACGGCGAGCGGTTCACCACCCGCCCGGACGTCGTCCAATTGGCGGCGCATCAGCGAGGTCAGCACCCCGCGCCGGCGATGGGTCGGCGCGACACCCACCATCGTGACCCCCGCGGCGGGCACCAGAACCCCGCCCGGCACCGAGATCCGGAAGCTGAACGCACCCGCCGAACCCACACAGTCCTCGCCGTCCCAGACGCCCAGCGAGCGATCCAACTCCGTGAGGGACTCGTACAGTTCGCGCTCCTCGGCGGACTCGGGCACACCGCCGAACGCCAGTTCAAGGTGGTCGTACCAGACATCCCACTCATCAGCCTGCAATACCCGCGTCTCAAGAGCCATATGGGCATCCTTACCAGGGCAATCCCGTCCAGTCGAAGTGATTTCGACCTTCGGCGGGCCGCAGGTCCGGGGGTACCCCTGCGCGCGCACAGCCAGGATGGATAGGGTCCCGAAGCAATGGCCGGAGCACGTGTGGAGACGCTCATGGCCCGGACGCGCATGCTGTCGCACCGGGCCCGCACCGGCGTGCGCAAATCCGCCGTCGACTACTTCCGCGGCGACGCCTCCGACTGGCTGGCCTTCGGGGGCCTGCTCCTCACCGTGCCCGCCATCGCCTTCGGCACACTGATGGTGCCCGTCTGGTTCTCGCCGTCGGCGCTCGTCCTGCCCATCGTGGCGGGGGGCCTGCTGCTGCGGCCGGCCAGCCTGCTCGCCCTGTACGCCGCTTCCGCCGTCGCCCTGATCGTGGAGGCCCTCGTACTCGGCCCGTACACGGAGGGGCCGGCCCGGGTCACGCCCGGCACGGTGCTGGTGGTCGCGGCCTGCGGGTTCTTCGGGCTGGTCATCGCCCAGTTCCGCAGCCGGGTCGGCGTACCGTGGCGGCGCGGCGGCACCATGCTGTTCGACCTGCGCGAACGCATCCGGGTGCAGAGCAAGCTGCCGGCCCTGCCGACCGGCTGGCACCGCGAGATGGCCCTGCGGCCGGCCGGCGGCCAGTCCTTCTCCGGGGACTTCGTCGTCGCCGCGCGGACGAACGGCGGGCGCACCCTGGAGATCGTGCTGACCGACGTCTCCGGCAAGGGCATGGAAGCGGGCTCCCGGGCCCTGCTGCTCTCCGGGGCCTTCGGGGGCCTGCTCGGCGCGCTGCCCCCGCACGGGTTCCTGCCCGCCGCCAACGGCTACCTGCTGCGCCAGGACTGGGAGGAGGGCTTCGCCACCTCCATCCACCTCGTCCTGGACCTGGAGACCGGGGACTACGAACTCCTCTCCGCGGGCCACCTGCCCGCCCTCCAGCTCTCGGCGGGCACCGGCCGCTGGCGGGAGGTCTCCGGCGAGGGGCCGCTGCTCGGGGTCTACGACGGCGTCGAATTCACCCCGGCGCGCGGGAGCCTCCGCCGCGGCGACGTCCTGATGCTCTTCACGGACGGCCTGGTCGAAACGGCGGACCGCGACATCAGCGAGGGCATCGACCGGCTGACGGGCGAAGCCGACCGCTACGTCGCCGCCGGCTGGGACGGCGCGGCCTGGCACCTCATCGAGAAGGTCGCCAAGGACGTCAACGACGACCGCGCCCTCCTCCTCATCCGCCGCTCCCCGTGACCCACCCGTTCAGCCCCGCCGCGGTTCGCGGCGCCGAATCCAGCGTCCCCGGGATTCGCGGCGCCAAACCCAAGCCCCGCCGCGGTTCGCGGCGCGCTAAATCCAGCCTCGCCGGCGTTTGAGGCGCGGGGTCCGGGGCGGAGCCCCGGGAGTCCCGGGCGCAGCCCGCGGTCGCTCGCGCCGCGCCCCCGCCCCCGGCCACCGCCCCCGGATTGGCCCGCCCCCACCACCCCGCCGCCCCCTACCGTGCCCCCATGCACCCCACCCTCGCCGCCGACCTCGCCCGGCTCCCCGCCCTCCTCGACGCCACCCGCCTCGCCGCCACCGAGGCCCTCACCACCCTCGACGCCCGCCCCGTACTCCCGACGACGGCCCCCCTCACCCCCGAACCCCTCCCCGAGCACGGCTCCGGTGCCGGGGCCACCCTCGCCGCCTTCCAGCACCGCTGGGCCCCCCGCCTCTCCGGCGGCGCCACCCCCGCCGCCCTCGTCGGCGACTGGCTGACCGCCGCCCACGACCAGAACAGCAACTCCGCCCTCGACGGCGCCGGCCAGGACCTCGAACGCGAAACCGTCGGCTGGCTCCGCGACCTCTTCGGCCTCACCCCCGCCCACACCGGCACCTTCGTCAGCGGCGCCACCATGTCCAACACCGCCGGCCTCGCCATCGCCCGCGAATGGCTCGGCGAAAGGGCCGGCGTCTCGCCCTCCGACGACGGGGCGGCAGCCCTCGGCCCCGTCCGCGTCCTCTCCGGCGCCCCGCACTCCTCCATCGCCAAGGCCCTGTCCCTCCTGGGCCTCGGCCGGAACGCCCTGGTCGCCGTCCCCACCCTCCCCGGCCGGGAGGCCGTCGACCCCGCCGCCCTCGACCGCGCCCTGGCCGACACCCCCGGCCCCGCCGTCGTCGTCGCGAACGCCGGCACCGTCAACACCGTCGACTTCGACGACCTCCGGGCCGTGGCCGCCCTCAAGGCGCGGCACGACTTCTGGCTCCACACCGACGCGGCCTTCGGCGCCTTCGCCGCGCTCTCCCCGGAGCACGCCCACCTCACCGCCGGCCTCGACGCCTCCGACTCCGTCTGCGTCGACCTGCACAAGTGGCTCAACGTCCCCTACGACAGCGCCGTCCAGTTCACCCGCCGCCGTGACCTCCAGGCGCGCGTCTTCCAGAACGCCGCCGCCTACCTCGGGCCCCTCGGCGACCACCCCGACCTGGTCCACCTGACCCCGGAGAACTCCCACCGGCTGCGCGCCCTCGCCGCCTGGTTCACGCTCCGCGCGTACGGCCGCCAGGGCCACCGGGAGATCGTCGAGCGCGACACCGCCTGCGCCCGCGCCCTCGGCGCCGAGCTCTCCGCGGACCCCGCCTTCACCGTCCTCGCCCCGGTCCGCCTCAACGTCGTCTGCTTCACCCTCGCCGACGGCCCCACCCCCGCCCGGCTCACCGCCCTGCGGGAGTCCGTCCGGCAGGAGGTGTTCGTCACCCCCACCACGTACGAGGGAACCCCCGCCCTGCGCGCCGCGTTCTCCAACTGGCGCACCACCGAGGCGGATGTGCGCCGGGCCGCCCAGGCCCTCCGGACGGCAGCAAGGGAGCTCACATGACGGACCGGGCCCTGACCCTCCTCGAAGTCGAGGCCCTCGCCCGCGCGGCGCACGAGGGCCAGACCGACAAGGCCGGCCGCCCCTACGCCGAGCACCTCGCCGCCGTGGCCGAAGGCGTCCGCCTGCGCGGCGGCACGCCCGAGCAGCAGGCCGCCGCCTGGCTCCACGACGCGATCGAGGACCACGCCCTCACCCCCGCCTGGCTCGAATCGGCCGCCCTCCCCGCCGGGGTCAAGTCGATGGTCATCGCGCTGACCAAGATCCCGGGCGAGCCGGTCGAGGAGTACACGGCCCGCATCCGCGCCACTCCGGGCGCCCTGCTGGTCAAGGAGGCGGACCTGGCGCACAACGCCGACCCCGCCCGCCTCGCGGTCCTGGACGGCCCCACCCGCGACCGGCTGTCCGCGAAGTATGCGTATGTCCGCTCCCTCCTCGGGCTGCCCACCCCTTGACCCCCGCGCCGCGCGCGAAAACCCGCCATGGCGATTCGTCACGAGACGGATAGCGGGGCCCGGTTGGTGGGAGGATGGTCCTTGTGGGGGCATGCGCCCCAGGCCGACCAGGGGACGACAGAAGGTGTGATCAGTAGTGGCCATTTCGCTGTCAGTGGTGGTTCTGTTGGCGATCATTTTGGTGGTGCTGATCCGTGGCAGCCACATCAAGGCCGGCCCGGCGATCGTCGCGGTCCTCTTCGGCTTCTTCCTGGCGTCCAGTTCCATCGCCCCGGACGTCAACCGCTTCCTGAACTCCCTGGCGGACACCATCGCGGGCATCAAGCTCTGACCCCGGCCCGACGGGCCGGGGAACGACCGAGGGCCGGGCCGGAGGAACGAACCTCCGACCCGGCCCTCGGCCAGGAAGAGCGGGTGACGGGAATCGAACCCGCGTAGCTAGTTTGGAAGATCGCGTACCCGCATCGCCCCTGACGAGCCAAGACGCTGACCTGCCGGTTTCCTGCCCTCTCGCTGCTGTTCCCCGCTATGCCCTTAGCGGCCCCCTCCGGTCGGGCACGCGGGGGACACGCGCCGGACACCGAGTTGAGGGGGCGACGCGGGTCAAGGGGCCAGCGCGGCGGCCACGCGGGACAACCGATCGGCTGGCAGCGCAAAGTGGTTGGCTGGGTTGCGGAAGGAGTACGCGCCGTCGTTGACGGAGGAACCGCGGTCGTTTGTTGTCCACCGAGCGGGGCCTGGTGCCCCCTGAGCGTCCAGGAGGGCAGTTCCGAGGGCCTCGGGGTCGTCCACGCTCGTACAAGCGCGCAGCGCGGCCGCCAGGCGGTCCACGGCATCGTCGGGTAGATCGTCGTCGCCCAACGCGGGAAGCAGGAGCAGCAGCCGGGCGTGGGGGTCGGTGGTACTCCCGCCGGCCAGTGCGTTGTCCGCAGCCGCCACCAGCTCGGGCCAAGACAGGCCCGGCCCCATGAAGTGCCCGTCGTCCTGGGCGAGGAGCTCGGCCTCCTCCCAGTCGGGATGGTGGAGGAGGTAGTCGGTGCCGGCCTCGCCCGTGAGGGTGCGATAGACGACGTGGAAACGGTGATGGCCGGCAAGGGGGATGGTGAACGTCGGCCACTTGGCCTGTTCCCACAACCGCCGTTGGAACTCGCCTGCCGCGTCGTAGTCAGCGCCGAAGAGCAGTTCCGCGGCTCCCTCGGAATGGACACACGAGCAGAGGTGTCCAAGCCAGAACAACGGCTCGTCCAGGAACCCGTCCTCGTGCGTGAGGGGGCCGCCGTCGTACCCCGGTATCCGGTCAGGATGCAGGTCTGCGCTGTTCGTCACGGAGGACATCATGCCGTCAGGGTCTGACTCCCCGGGGCCGGACCCGGCCGTCGACCCTCCACGTGACAGCACTTAGCTCCTGATCGGAATCTCGTACACGACCTCGCACAGTGCGACGGGAACGACGATGTCGGCCGTCTCCACGGGTTGCCCCTGGTCGCTGTAGTAGGTCCGTCGAATGTGGGTCACCAGGGCAGCCTTCTGGATCCCGAGAAGCGACGCCTCTTCGGCGGTCGCCTGCCGCGGCTCCGGCTGCTCCACGGCGTGGCTGACCGTGATCCCAATGACGGCCATCCGGTTCACGACGCCAGCACCGGCATGCGGCCCACCCTCGGGCAGGACCACGAGTGTGCCGGCGGTGAGCCCGTACGGCTCCCAACTCGTCGACAACTGCACCGGCCTGCCGTCCGCGAGGAACTCGTACACCGTGCGCACGCACAGCTCGCCCTCGACGATCCCGAGCCGCGCCGCGATCTCGGCCGGCGCGGGCACCTTCGCCTCCGTCCGGCTCTCCCAGTTCCCCTGCTTGCCCAGGGCCTGCATGTCCGCGCGGAACGGGGAGCTGCTGAGCTGCTCGCGGGCAGAGGAGCGCACCACCCGGACGCGCTGACGGGGCTCCGCGATGTACGTACCCGAGCCCGCGCGGCCTTCCAGCACACCTTGCGAAATCAGCAGTTCCTGCGCCCGGCGGACCACGTTCTCGCCGACACCGCACTCCTGGGCGATCTGGGCTCGTGAAGGGAGCCGGTCGCCAGGTGTCCACTCGTGATCCGCGACCCGCTGCCGCAGTACATCGGCGATGCGGAGATAAGGCGGCTGCTCAGGCATGTAGAAAATCTAGTCCACTAGCTCTAACCTAGTTAACTAGCTTCACTCCACGTAACCGCATTGCGACCGGAGGCCCCTGTGCCCGCTTCGGAAGGAAGGGCCGAAGGCATCGCAGCTCGGTTGTCCGACCTCGGACTGACCACTCGCGTGGAGGAACACGCCCGTTACGCCTCCATCGAAGCGGAGGTGCCGGAGGCGCTGCCCGCCGATGCGTGGCGGGACGTCCTGGCAGTGATGGCGGAGGCCGATCGATTCGGACTCCTCGCCAGCAGCTTGACCGGCCGCACCCTCTGGGCCGCCGTACACAAAGAGGTCCCCGCGACGGGCGACGTCCGGGGACCTGGCCATCAGCGATAGGAGCTGATCAGCATGCCCAACCGTATGGGCCCCGCCGCCACCCACACCAGTGGGCGCTACCCATCTGAGGGCTGGCGCCGCCTTGCCTTAACGGAACTGCACCCAACCTGCTTGGCGGCAAAGAGCGCCCAGAAGGGGCCTCTAGCACCACCCCCCCGCCCTCTCCCCACCCAGACCCTCCACACACAGGCGGAGGCCGTCTGATGCGTCCTCAGCAGCGCTCAGCGACTTTTGCGGAAGCCATCCCGTATCTGTCGAGCTCGTGTGCGATCGGCACTCATCGAGAGTGCGCGCAGTCGTCTCCCGCCACGGCACCGGTCGGTGTACCCGTGATCTACGAGGCATGCGTCTGCTCCTGCCATCCGGCGGACGAGCGATCCGATCCGCGGCGGGTGACCCAGTGAGGGGATGGACACCGAGCGGTGCCCTCGCCGCGAACGTCGAGATCACCTCGGCCACCGTCCAGCGCGGCGACGTCATCCAGATCGGCGGTCAGCCATGTCGCGTCGCCGACCTCATCCAGCTGCCAGCCGGAGCAAAGAGGCTTTGCTTCGAATCGGGTGAACTGCTGACCGTGCACGCCCGGACCCGCCTCATCGCCCTTCGGATGCAGAGGAAGTGGTGAGCCGGCTCATGTCCTCTCGTCGTCACGTCATCGCCGATGACCTGCGAAACCAGATCCTTTCGGGCCGCATCGAGGCCGGCGCACGTCTCCCTTCCGAGGCGCAACTCGCCGCCCGCTACGCGGTCAGCACGCCAACGCTGCGGAGCGCCCTCGCGCTGCTCCAGGGCGAAGGGCTGGTGGAGAAGTTCCACGGCAGCGGGAACTTCGTCCGGCGTCCCCGCCTCAGAATCACCTACATGGGTGGGAGTGGTGCCTCAGCCGTACAGCTCACGACTGATTGGACGCTGCGCGTCAGCGTTCGCGCCACCCAGCTCCGAGCGCGAGCACATCTGACTGCCCTGCTCAACGTCTCGCCTGGAAGCCCTCTGACGGAATTCCTCTGCCTCAGCCACGAGGGGAAGTCGGCGCACAGCCTGACCCGCATCTACGTCCCTCGCGACCTGGCGCCGGCCGACCTCTCCGCTGCGTCGTCTGACTCCGAAGACATAGCGGCGAAGCTGGTAGCGCTTCGTCCACCCCTGGCCGAGGTCCAGGAGACAGTCAGTGCCGGCCTTCCCACCCCGGAAGACGCAGCGGCCCTTCGGATCAGCACATCCCTGGCTGTCCTCTCGATCAGGCGCGTGGCGACCGACATCACCGGTCGCGTGGTCGAAGCAGCCCTTCTGCTACTCCCCGGCGACCGAGCCGACGCCCACTTCACCACGCGCCACCCGACGGAAGAGAGGGGCTCGAACACATGACGCCGCACAACGAACTGCGACTCCTCCCCTGGTCGGGCCCAGACGGCAAGCCCTGCTTCCTGAGCGCCGGCACCAACGACGGCTACCTGTCGCGGTTGGCTGACATCTCAGAAACAGCTCAGCTCGACCTGGCGACCGAGCTCCTGGAACACGCCCTCGAAGTGCTCGCCGAAGAAGACGCGGAGCCAGACGAACTGCGCACCCTGGCGACGGACCTGACCCGAGCCCTACGAGATGCGGTCCGCGTAGCAACCAGCCGCGGCCACCGCCTACCGACACCAACCCCCTCGTCGCACGAGGAACACGACAACACCGACCCCCCACCGCCGGCCTAACACCACGCCACATTTACGACAGCCGTGCCCCGACCTCGTCTGGAGCACGGCTGCTTCGCTTCAATAGAGGCCGACACACGGCTCCGGAGGCCCCGTGTGCGCCATGCGTATCGCGAGGCCAAGGGCCTGGAGGCGACATCCGCTGCCTCGCCAGTCCACGAATAGACCGCAGAGCTGGCGGGCAGAGTATCGGCCGTCCGTCTGTGCCCCGACGGCCCCGCGGCGGCCGGGGGAGTCCCGATTCTGATGTTCGGCTGCACCGGTGGGCCAAGGTTTGATGTGATCTGAGGGTGAGTGGAGTAGTAGAGACCATCATCCCCTCGGCTTCGTCATTTGCGGCTGCCGGCCTTGCCGCCTGGTTGGCCGTGCGAGGGGTACGCCATCAGGCGAGCACCCAGCACGCGCTAGCAGCAGGCACCCAAGCCGCGCAACGAGAGTCTGAGGCCCGTGCAGCGAGGCGGGAGGCGTACGCGAAGTTCATTTCCGCTGCTGTGCGCACGGCGGGGATGGTTGTCCGCGTGAGCGAGGCGGGCATCACCGAGGATGAGTACCGAGATCGCCGTGAGTGTGCGCAACAAGCTCTGAATGAGCTCATCGAGCATGAGGCGATCGTGAGCGTCGAAGGGCCGAAGGGCGTGGCTATTTCGGCTGCTCAAGCGCGCCGATGCCTCGACCACGAGTTGGCTGTTATCTTGGCGCATCGTCAGGCTCAGGGATCTTGGGAAGCTGTTGAGCAAGCTGGGAGTGCCCGACTGGAGGCGGTCGGGAGAATGACCACAGCTGCGCGCCGCGTCTTCAACGGGGAGAGCACCTTTGCGGCTCCGGCTCCGTGCAGGGCGGGATAGCCGCTCCCGTTGATGTCAGATTTAGATGCAGAAGCCCCCGCCGGGATCGGCGGGGGCTTCGTTCTTGTGGGCGGGGGCTGTTTCGAACCGCCGACATCTGCTTTGTAAGCTCGTCCAGCACCCGGTCCTCACCGGTCGAGCCCAGGACGCACTGCTCCTACTCGACTGCTTGGAAGTGTCGCCGTCCACCCGTGTTGATGTCATCCATGGATGTCAGGAGCCGGTCACCACCAGGACGGATATGTATCAGTGATTGCATCACCTAACTTGCGCCAGCGGCAAAGTAGGTGGCCCAACGATCGCTTGGTTGCGGCATCACGCTGCGGTACAAAACACGTTGAAAGATCGCGTCACGCACCACCCTGGCCAGCCAATACGCTGGATCAAGCGCGTGAGACGATAGACGCGTGAGACGATAGAAGAGAGCAGTTGCCCCACTTCTCCCACTACTGGTTGAGAATGGGTGAGCATCGTGTCGATTCACGTACCGGACGCTCCAAGAATGAGAGTGCTCGTCTTCGCCGGCTCGGGAACTTCTAGAGCCATGGAAGGTGTCGGCTCATGGATCGATTTGCTATCGAGCGTGGCCGATCAGAATCCTATCCCTGAAAGTCGACGCAGAGAGATTCGCTCCCTGCTTTCCGAATCAAAAGAATACGAAGCCGCCGATGCGCTGGCATCCTGCATTACAGTTACAGAACTCAAGCGTCAGCTATGCGAGATCGTGAGAAATTCACAGCAGGAGCTAATGACAACAAACCCCAACTTGACGAGATGGGGCCAAATCTTCCGGAAGATAAATCCCGAAGGGGTCATCACCACCAACTGGGACACTCTTTTGGAGACAGTGATCCCCCGAGCGCAAAGGTGTACGTGGCCAGAGGGCATTCGCAGCCTTCTCGATTGCCTCCGAACGCACAAAAAATTTATACTACATCTGCATGGCGACATAGAGAGCGGGAACATAGTCGCGACGTCGAGTGATTGTGAAATCGCAGCGAATACCCTTTCCAAGAATAAGCCCCTACTGGCGAACTTGATGTCTTTTCATGTCATGCTCGTAATCGGATACGGCTTCCCTGATCGGCACATTCTAAACGCATTCAACCGCGCCATTAATCAGGCAGGCAACGTCTTTCGAATTGTATACGTCTTGGATAAAGTGAACTCGGGGAAAGCGACCCCAAGGGGCGCCGAGATCCTCCGCTATGCCGATCATAGCAAATTCCCCGAATTTCTGAATGAGGTGGCCAGTGATTTCGATCCAACCTCAGCGCTATATCGACTGAGCGAACCCCAAACAACAGACGATCTGTATGGGATCATCAGCACTCAGACGTACGACTGGCACACATTGGACACTGCTTGCCGAAGGTTGTCCCGAAGCCCACAGAGGGTAGGCATGTTGGAGAGCGTTGCTGAACTGCTGATGGATAACCCGCGGAGCCCGAGCAGTGGGATACTCGCAACCATCCTATCCAAGATGCCAGAATTCTGGGATCCGACACCTAGGGTCAGCCGCAACCTGGCTCAGTTGGTCGGCGGAGCCATTAGGGATGGTGACACTGATCAGGTCGGGGTAATTGAGCCCCTTTCTGCGGCTCTTTTCCTGAAAGGTGAACCCGATCCTCATAGAGAATACCTGCGGGCTGCAATAGATTCCCACTCCTGGAGGAATGCAGACTGTGAAAGAGTCCATGATTATTATGATCGCCGCATAAACGTGCAAGCCGATGCCATCGAGAGACACATGGCTGACAAACGAAGGACGGGAGCGTTCCTGGCAAATGATGTGACGCGTCTGTTCACGCTACTAGAGTCGGGGTATTCAGAGTTGAGTCATTTGATCCCATCGCTTAACGATGCGATAGATGCTTTGCGGCTTTCAGGGGACCGAGCGCGTGCCGAGAAGGTCCACGCGGACCTTGAAGCTCTGAAAAGACGGTGGATGTGAAGCCGGCCGGAGATGCGCGGGGTGGTCTAAGCGAGCGGATTGAGCCGAACCCGGTCGCGGGTACGCTGATCTGACCACCGGTCCTGGGTCCATTCGTCGAGACGGCAAGTCGCTCGATGGCCCAGGTGGAGCGCCCTGCTGGACGAACGACCTGGGCCCCAGAAGCCTGGTCTGCTATGGCTTGCCTGGGTCGACGGCAGGCGGGATGACAGCTCCCCACCTCCACCACAAAACCGGCTGCACCCGCACGACTGGCCCCCGTCATCCCCGGAGCCGGAGCGCCCCCGCCGGAGGCAAAGGCTCTGACCCGTTGAAGGCGACAAACCTCGGTGCCAGGTGCGGCGTCCCGAGGTGCCCGCCGACCGTTTCGAGAGACAGGCAGGCAGAGGTCGTCCTCCAGAGGAGTCGGTGCGAGACCGAGACCCACTCGAGGCGGAGCCAGGCCGGGAAGGCGCTTCAGCCGCGGCGACTATCGCCAGCCGCATCGGGGCTTCCCCCATCGAACCCGAGCCGTAGGCGTGCGGCCGGCGGCCGGGCTGGAGCGGGGCGGAGACAGGAGCGCAGGCATGGGCGACGGGCCGCGCGCGCCGCGCTGTGCGCGGCGGGTGCCTTGATGAAGTAGGGAAACTCTTACCGCGCCGCCCGGCTCAGAGGGCGAAGGGCTCATATGCCATGGCTCGGTCCACTACCTTCTCGGCGCTCAGGTTGGGATCGAAGTCCCAGTAGATGTAGTCGCTGATGTGCGGGCATCGCAGTGTCACCCTCAGGGCGTCAACGGTCGCGTCGGCTTCGGCCTCACCGGTGATGCTGCCGTCCATGAGCCGTGCAACGAGTCCTACCGCTTCGTCGCGGGTCACGCCGTGAGCAACTGGCGGCCGTCGTGGCTGCGGACGTGGGGGCCTGCGTCGTCCAAGGCGTCCAAGAGGCGGATCGCGTAGACCTCGGACATCTGGGCTGTGACCTCATCCGGAGTGAGTCAAGCGACCGCGGTCGATTCCTCCGAGGTGCGCTCGGTCCCGCCGGACGGCTTGCAGCGGAAGACCAGGGCGACGATGCCTCGGGTCGTGTCCTTGTAGATCCCGGTGAGCTCGTCTACCTCGACCTCGACACCCGTCTCTTCCAGGACCTCGCGGCGGACGCCGGCCTCCGGGGACTCGGTGAGTTCGAGTACGCCGCCCGGCAGTTCCCAATTCCGCGACGCCGTCACGGAGGAAGGCCGGGTGGTGGAGCTCTATCGGTCCCTCCTCAAGCACCACCTGGAGCCGGCCCTCGGCTCCGTCAACCTGGCGGAGATCTCGCCGCCCCTCGTGCGGCGCTGGCGCGCCGACAAGCTCGCCGCCGGCACTGATCCGGCGGAACCCCTGCCAGGTCAAGGGAGCCAGCACCGTCCACACGCCGGAGCGGCCGACCGCCACCGTGCAGGAGGTGTACGCGCTGGCCGACGTGATCCAGCCGCGCTACCGCACCCTCGTGCTCATGGCCGGGTTCCTCGGCTTGCGCTGGGGCGAGCTGATCGGCCTGCACCGGCGGGACATCGACCTGGAGCGCGGCACCGTGCGCGTCCGGCGGTCCGTCGCCGAGCTGGGGAACGGGCAACGGGAGATCAAGGCCCCCAAGAGCGCCGCGGGCAAGCGGACGGTCTCCATCCCCGGCGTGATCATCCAGGACATCCGCGTCCACCTGAACCTGTACGCCGAACCGGGCGCTGACGGGCGTGTCTTCATCGGGGCCAAGAAGGCCACGCCGCGCCGGAACCACTTCAACCGGCTGTGGCACAAGGCATGTCGCGAGGCAGGGATCAAGGGGCTTCATTTCCATGATCTTCGGCACACGGGCAACACCCTGGCCGCGTCCACGGGAGCCAGCACGCGGGAGCTGATGGCGCGGATGGGCCACAGCACCGCCCGCGCCGCGCTGATCTACCAGCACGCCAGTGCGGACCGGGACCGGCTGATCGCCGACGCACTGAGCGGGCTCGTGGAGAGGGGCAGGAAAGACACGGACGAGCGCAAGGGGCACGCGGGGGACACGGACGGCTGATCACAGCCCCCGGGAACGACTCAGGGCCAGGCGGAGGAAATGTCCTCTGACCTGGCCCTGAACTGTAGAGAGCGGGTGACGGGAATCGAACCCGCGTAGCTAGTTTGGAAGACTAGGGCTCTACCATTGAGCTACACCCGCAACGCGCGCGCCATAGGTCCGGGGACCGGGGCACGGAGAGCATCCTAGCGGGTCGTGCAGGGGGATCGCACACCGCATTTCGGTCCGCCGCCCGGGCCGGGGCCGTGGGCGCGGCCGGATCCCCGGGAAACGCGCGTGTCGGACCGTCTTCGGGCATGTACCCTACGTGTCGCACCGACGGGGTGTGGCGCAGCTTGGTAGCGCGTCCGCTTTGGGAGCGGAAGGTCGTCGGTTCGAATCCGGCCACCCCGACCAGTAGCACCTTCTCCACGCACGTCCCGGGCGCCGTCCCGGGCGCCCTCCCGGGCCCGCCCACCGAAGATCGCCCCGGTGATCGCGTTGTGGGCTGATTGCCGCTTGCGGTTACTATGCAAGCTGCGTGCCCGTGTGTCTGATGCCGGGCCGAATCCGCTGAACCGCTGAATCGCAGCGTGACGGCAGAACCCCCAGCAGTCAGCCACAAGGAGACCGAACCGTGAAGAGCGCCGTGGAGACCCTGAACCCGACTCGGGTTCGGCTCACTGTTGAGGTGCCCTTCGAGGAGCTCAAGGACAGCCTCGACGCGGCCTACAAGAAGATCAACCAGCAGGTCACGGTGAAGGGCTTCCGCAAGGGCAAGATCCCGGCCCGCGTCATCGACCAGCGCTTCGGCCGCGGTGCGGTGCTGGAGGAGGCCGTCAACGACGCCCTTCCGAAGTTCTACACCGAGGCCGTCAACGAGGCCGACCTGAACCCGCTGGGCCAGCCCGAGGTCGACATCACGGAGCTGAAGGACGGCGAGCTGCTGGCCTTCACCGCCGAGGTGGACGTCCGCCCCGAGATCGAGATCCCGGACTACTCCGGCATTGAGGTCACCGTGGACGCCGTCGAGGTCACCGACGAGGACGTCGAGAAGTCGGTCGAGCAGCTGCGCGGCCGTTTCGCGTCCACGAAGGACGTCGAGCGCGCCGCCCAGGACGGCGACGTCGTCACGATCGACCTCGAGGCCAAGGTCGAGGGCGAGGTGCTGGAGGACGGTGTCGCCCAGGACGTCTCCTACACCATCGGCTCGGGCGAGCTCCTCGACGGCATCGACGAGGCCGTCAAGGGCCTGGAGGCCGGTGGCGAGGCCACCTTCACCTCCCAGCTGAAGGGCGGCTCCGCCGAGGGCAAGGACGCCGAGGTCACCGTCAAGGTCACCAAGGTCTCCGCCCGTGAGCTGCCGGAGCTGGACGACGAGTTCGCGCAGATGGCGAGCGAGTTCGACACCCTCGAAGAGCTCAAGGCGGACAGCCGCAAGCGCCTCGAGGACATGAAGCAGTACGACCAGGCCACCCAGGCCCAGGAGCGCGTCCTGGAGAAGTTCCTGGAGCTCGCGGAGATCCCGGTCCCCGAGAAGCTGCTCGCGGACGAGGTCCAGACCCGCAAGCACAACCTGGAGCACCACCAGCTCGGCCAGATGGGTCTGAACCTCGAGAAGTTCCTCGAGATCCAGGGCAAGACGGCCGAGGAGTTCGACGCCGAGACCGCCGAGCAGGCCGTCAAGGGCATCAAGACCCAGTTCCTGCTGGACGCCCTGGTCAACAAGGAGAAGCTGGGCGTCAACCAGGAGGAGCTCACCGAGCACCTCATGCGCCGCGCGCAGTCCTCCGGCATGTCCCCCGACCAGTTCGCCCAGGCGGTCGTCGAGGGCGGCCAGGTCCCGATGCTGGTCGGCGAGGTCGCCCGCGGCAAGGCCCTCGCGGTCGTCGTCGAGGCCGCCAAGGTCCTCGACACCAACGGTGAGGTCGTCGACCTCTCCGACGACGAGGACGAGGTCGAGACGGCCGCCGAGACGGTCGAGGCGGCCGTCGAGGCCGACGCCGAGACCGAGGGCGACGAGGCCAAGTAACACCCCCGGGCGGGCCCTCAGGCCCGTCCGCCCGGCAGTGCCCCGGAGGGCCCGGACGCAGTCGCGTCCGGGCCCTCCGCCGTACCGCCCGAAGGGCCCGGGACCTTGCGCTCCGAGCGAACAGTTCGGGAAGCGGGATGGCGTTGTCCGACCTGCGCGTTAGGGTCCATGAATACGAGGGCACGGGAGTACCCGACGCCGGCGGACATCGTTCGCACCGGCTGGTCCGCGCCCCAGAACGAGACGCTGAGACGGCATGTGGCCGTCGGAGACGAGCAGGTGGATACGTGACGAATCTGAAGCCTTACGCCGCGGGTGAGCCGTCCATCGGTGGTGGCCTCGGCGACCATGTCTACAACCGGCTGCTCAGCGAGCGCATCATCTTCCTCGGCCAGCAGGTCGACGACGACATCGCCAACAAGATCACCGCGCAGCTCCTGCTCCTGGCCGCCGAGCCGGAGAAGGACATCTACCTGTACATCAACAGCCCCGGCGGCTCGGTGACGGCCGGCATGGCGGTCTACGACACCATGCAGTACATCAAGAACGACATCGTCACCATCGGCATGGGCATGGCGGCCTCGATGGGCCAGTTCCTGCTCACCGGCGGTACGGCCGGCAAGCGCTTCGCGCTCCCGAACACCGACATCCTGATGCACCAGGGCTCCGCCGGCATCGGCGGCACCGCTTCGGACATCAAGATCCAGGCCCAGTACCTGCTGCGCACCAAGCAGCGGATGGCCGAGATCACCGCTCACCACTCCGGCCAGACCGTGGAGGCCATCATCCGCGACGGCGACCGCGACCGCTGGTTCACGGCGGAGGAGGCCAAGGAGTACGGCCTCATCGACGAGATCATCTCCGCCGCGTCCCTGGTCCCCGGCGGTGGCGGCACCGGGGCCTGATCCCCGGCCCCGCACCAGGCAAGCTCCCGCCCGCAGAACGCCACCAGGATGGTGAACACCCAGATGCACATGAACAACCTCTCTCCCGCGAGCGGCCTCTACACCGGCCCTCAGGTGGACAACCGGTACGTGATCCCGCGCTTCGTCGAGCGCACCTCGCAGGGTGTGCGCGAGTACGACCCGTACGCGAAGCTCTTCGAGGAGCGCATCATCTTCCTCGGCGTGCAGATTGACGACGCGTCCGCCAACGACGTCATGGCGCAGCTGCTGTGCCTGGAGTCGATGGACCCGGACCGCGACATCTCCATCTACATCAACAGCCCCGGCGGCTCCTTCACCGCGCTGACGGCGATCTACGACACGATGCAGTTCGTGAAGCCGGACATCTCCACGGTCTGCATGGGCCAGGCGGCCTCCGCCGCCGCGGTCCTGCTCGCCGCCGGCACCCCCGGCAAGCGGCTGGCCCTGCCGAACGCCCGTGTCCTGATCCACCAGCCGTCCGGCGGCACCGGCCGCGAGCAGCTCTCCGACCTGGAGATCGCGGCCAAGGAGATCCTGCGCATGCGCGACCAGCTGGAGACCATGCTGGCCAAGCACTCGACCACGCCGATCGAGAAGATCCGTGACGACATCGAGCGCGACAAGATCCTCACTGCCGAGGACGCACTGGCATACGGCCTGATCGACCAGGTCGTCTCCACCCGCAAGAGCACCGCGGTCTGATCCTTGCCGCGAGTTGGCGTGGTCACGCTGTCGCATTCGGCGATGTGAACCACGTCAAGGGGGCCCCGTTCGGGGCCCCCGGCAAGGTACCGTCGGATATGAGGCACCAGGAGCCGCTGAACCAGGCGTCTCCCAGGCGAAGGGGAAGCACCTCGTGGCACGCATCGGTGACGGCGGCGATCTGCTCAAGTGCTCGTTCTGCGGAAAGAGCCAGAAGCAGGTGAAGAAGCTCATCGCAGGACCCGGTGTGTACATCTGCGACGAGTGCATCGACCTCTGCAACGAGATCATCGAAGAGGAACTCGCGGAGACCTCCGAGGTCCGGTGGGAGGAACTTCCCAAGCCCCGTGAGATCTACGAGTTCCTGGAGAGCTACGTCGTCGGCCAGGAGCCGGCGAAGAAGGCGCTCTCCGTAGCGGTCTACAACCACTACAAGCGGGTCCAGGCCGGAGAGAACGGCGGCGCGCAGGGCCGGGACGACGCGATCGAGCTCGCGAAGTCCAACATCCTGCTGCTCGGCCCCACCGGCTCCGGCAAGACCCTGCTGGCCCAGACGCTGGCCCGGATGCTGAACGTCCCGTTCGCCATCGCCGACGCGACGGCGCTGACGGAGGCCGGGTACGTCGGCGAGGACGTCGAGAACATCCTGCTCAAGCTGATCCAGGCGGCCGACTACGACGTCAAGAAGGCCGAGACGGGGATCATCTACATCGACGAGATCGACAAGGTCGCCCGCAAGAGCGAGAACCCGTCGATCACGCGCGACGTGAGCGGCGAGGGCGTCCAGCAGGCGCTCCTGAAGATCCTGGAAGGCACGACGGCCTCCGTCCCGCCGCAGGGCGGCCGCAAGCACCCGCACCAGGAGTTCATCCAGATCGACACGACGAACGTGCTCTTCATCGTGGGCGGCGCCTTCGCCGGCCTGGAGAAGATCATCGAGTCGCGTGCGGGCGCCAAGGGCATCGGCTTCGCGGCGACCATCCGCTCGAAGCGGGAGATCGAGGCGAGCAACCAGTTCCAGGAGGTCATGCCGGAGGACCTGGTGAAGTTCGGGATGATCCCCGAGTTCATCGGCCGTCTCCCCGTCATCACCTCGGTCCACAACCTGGACCGCGAGGCCCTGCTCCAGATCCTGATCGAGCCGCGCAACGCGCTGGTGAAGCAGTACCAGCGGTTGTTCGAACTCGACGGTGTCGAGCTGGACTTCGAGCGCGAGGCGCTGGAGGCCATCGCGGACCAGGCGATCCTCCGCCAGACCGGCGCGCGCGGCCTGCGCGCCATCATGGAAGAGGTCCTGATGTCGGTGATGTACGAGGTCCCGTCCCGCAAGGACGTGGCCCGCGTGGTCATCACCGCCGATGTGGTCCGCTCCAACGTCAACCCGACGCTGGTCCCCCGCATCGTCCCGAAGGACCAGGGCCCGCACGAGAAGTCGGCCTAGCCGCAACGGACATACGCGAAGGGGCGCCCCGGACGACCGGGGCGCCCCTTCGCGTGTTCAGGACTACATTGCACGATAATCGGACAAGAGTTGCGAAACGCCTGACGGGAAGACGTCTTCCTTGATCAACTTCGTCTCGGTAGGACTCGATGCACGGAGGAGTGAGGAATGAAGAAGAAGCGCACGTTCGGCGTTCTGGCGGCCACGATCGTTGCAGCTGCGCTGCCTATGGTGGCAGCTTCACCAGCGTCGGCCGATTCGCCTGACTGTCAGAACTATCTGCGTCAGTTGGGCTACGTCGTGGGTCCGCAGGTCCAGGCGGCGTGCAATGTCGGTGCTACGTGGGATTTGGGGGGTCTTAACCGCATCGCTTGCAACTGGAAGCTGGTGCAACTCGGAGTGAAGCAGAACGACGCTTACACCGCGTGCTACCAGTTGGCGTGAGGCTGCGGGCGGTCGGCGCAGGGTGTGTCCTGCGCCGACCGGCGCTCTGATCAGACCTTCACCCGGGCGGTCTTGTAGAGCTTCGCGGTGAGGTCCGCGGTCTGCTCCATGGTGTAGCCCGGCCTGCCCGCGAGGATGGAGGCCACGTCCGAGGCGGTGACGATGCTCAACGTGCTGTAGTCGCCCCAGATGCAGATCGGGAGGGTCATCTCCTTGGGGCCCTTGGATGTCGTGTCCTTGGAGGTGATCTTGACCTCCTGGCACTTCAGCACTGCCCCCTTGAATCCGGCCGGGGTGATCGCCTTGGGGCTTCCGATCAACTCTGCCGTCGAGTCCTTGCCGTTCTTGCTGGCCTTCAGCTTGGCCATTGCGAAGTACCCGTCCACGGCCTTCTCCGGGTCGCCGATCTGGCCGTAGACACCCTGGAAGTTGAGGCCCTTGAGTGACAGCGGATTCTTCGGGTCGCCCGACAGGTAGTCCATGCCGACCTGGGCGGCATTCTTGATGCCCGCCGCTTCGGCCTGCTTCTTGTCCTCGTCGCTGAAGGGCTTCTGCTGGTACTTCGGGTCCTGCTGGAAGTCGTCCACCGACTGCGGTGCGACCAGCTTGTAGCCCTTCGTGTCCGCCGCCACCGTGCCCGAGGCGCCGCCGCCCTTGGTGAAGTACCAGCCGGCGCCCGCGAGCACACCGAGTACGACGATCACCGCGATCACCGCGCCCGCCTTCGACTTCTTCGGCGGCTGCTGCGGGGGCATCCCGCCGTACGGGGCCTGCGGGGGCACGCCCGGCTGCTGGTAGCCGCCGTACGGCTGCTGCGGGGGCTGCTGGGGGTATCCCGGCTGCTGGGGGTAGCCCGGCGGGGGCTGCTGCGGGTAGCCGTAGCCGGGCTGCGGGGCCGGCTGGCCCCCGTAGGGGCCCGGCTGCTGACCGTACGGCCCCGGCTGCTGCGGTTGCTGACCGTACGGTCCCGGCTGGTTGTAACTCATGACCCGCGTCCCCCTTTAGGAACTTCTTATGTTGGTCATATCTTGGCCGAAGTCCCCACAGGCCCAGGCTTCGGGGCCCCAGGCGTTACCGAACTACGACGCCCGGACCTCCATGACGCCCCGCAGCGCCCGGGCCTGTTCCGCGAGCGCGGCGAGCGTCACGGGCTCATTCTCCACCGGGACGGTCACCGTCACCAGTGAGCTGTGGTCCGCCCACATGCACACCGGAAGCGTGCCGGCGTCGACGTGGACCGTGCCGCACCGCATGGCGGCGCCCTCCGGCGTTCCGGCCGGCTCCGTGACCGCGTTCACTGTCCCCATCTCGTGGAGCCCGCGGGTCAGCACCGCGCCCGGGTCCCCGTCGTCGAACCGGCCGGCCGCCCCGCTGACCACCAGCCGCGCGGTGCCCGCCCGGTCGGCGTAGACCACGGAGACCTGCTTGGTGCCCGGCTTCTGCGGGCCCTGGCCCAGCCTGATCGCGTCGACGCGCGGACCGGAGTCCTGGAGCGTCAGGCCCTGGAAGGAGCCGGGCGGCGTCAGCCGGTACCGTCCGGCGTCGGACGGGCCGCCGTCGAGCACCGCGGTCACGGCCGCCTTGCCGGCCACCACACCCACGATGGCACCCAGCGCCACCCCGACCTTCACGAGCAAGCGTTTCTTCGGCGGGACGTTCGGGACGGACGCGTAGGGGTGTACCGAAGGGGCCGCCGCGGGCTGCCCGGTGATCTCGTTCATGCGCCCAGTCACGCCGATCAGTCATGACCCCGTCAAGGCGAGCCGGACGGTGGAACGGATTCGTAACGCGGGCGGGCCCGCCCGTATCCTGTGGTGCGTGACCGAGAACACGCAGACACCCAGCAGCCCCAACTCCGAACTGCCGACCCAGTACGCGCCGGCCGAGGTAGAGGGGAAGCTCTACGAGCGCTGGGTAGAGCGTGGGTACTTCGAGGCGGACGAGAAGAGCGAGAAGCCCCCGTACGCCATCGTCATCCCGCCGCCGAACGTCACGGGAAGCCTCCACCTGGGGCACGCCTTCGAGCACACGCTGATCGACGCCCTCACCCGCCGCAAGCGCATGCAGGGCTACGAGACCCTGTGGCAGCCCGGTATGGACCACGCGGGCATCGCCACCCAGAACGTGGTCGAGCGCGAGCTCGCCAAGGAGGGCAAGTCCCGCCACGACCTCGGCCGTGAGGCCTTCGTCGAGCGCGTCTGGCAGTGGAAGGCCGAGTCCGGCGGGCAGATCTCCGGCCAGATGCGCCGGCTGGGCGACGGCGTCGACTGGTCGCGCGAGCGGTTCACCATGGACGAGGGCCTGTCCGAGGCCGTCCAGACGATCTTCAAGAAGCTCTATGACGACGAGCTGATCTACCGCGCCGAGCGCATCATCAACTGGTGCCCGCGCTGCCTCACCGCGATCTCCGACATCGAGGTGGAGTACCAGGACGACGAGGGCGAGCTCGTCTCCATCCGGTACGGCGAGGGGGACGCGTCCATCGTCGTCGCGACGACCCGCGCCGAGACGATGCTGGGTGACACGGCCGTTGCCGTCCACCCCGAGGACGAGCGCTACGCGCACCTCGTCGGAACCGAGATCGAGCTGCCGCTCACCGGCCGCCGCATCCCGATCGTCGCCGACGCGCACGTCGATCCCGAGTTCGGCACCGGCGCCGTCAAGGTGACCCCGGCGCACGACCCGAACGACTTCGAGATCGGCCAGCGCCACGGGCTGCCCAATCTCGCGGTCATGGACGAGCACGCCATCATCACCGCCCACGGCCCCTTCCAGGGCCTGGACCGGCTGGAGGCCCGCTCCGCCATCGTCGCCGCGCTGCGCGCCGACGGCCGGATCGTCGCCGAGAAGCGCCCGTACACCCACTCGGTCGGGCACTGCTCGCGCTGCAAGACCACCGTCGAGCCGCGGCTGTCGATGCAGTGGTGGGTCAAGGTCGGCCCGCTCGCCAAGGCGGCCGGTGACGCCGTCCGCGACGGCAAGGTCAAGATCCACCCGCAGGAGATGGAGAAGCGGTACTTCGACTGGGTCGACAACCTCCACGACTGGTGCATCTCGCGCCAGCTGTGGTGGGGCCACCGCATCCCCGTCTGGTACGGCCCGAACGGCGAGATCGTCTGCGTCGGACCGGACGAGCAGCCGCCGAGCGGCGAGGGCTGGACCCAGGACACGGACGTCCTGGACACCTGGTTCTCCTCGGGTCTGTGGCCCTTCTCCACCCTCGGCTGGCCGCAGCAGACGGAGAGCCTCGCGAAGTTCTACCCGAACTCCGTCCTGGTCACCGGCTACGACATCCTCTTCTTCTGGGTCGCCCGGATGATGATGTTCGGCCTCTACGCGATGGACGGCACCCCGCCCTTCCACACCATCGCCCTGCACGGCATGGTCCGTGACGAGCGCGGCAAGAAGATGTCGAAGTCCTTCGGCAACGCGGTCAACCCGCTGGACTGGATGGACAAGTACGGTTCCGACGCGGTCCGCTTCACCCTGGCGCGCGGCGCCAACCCGGGCGTCGACGTCCCGATCGGCGAGGACTGGGTCCAGGCCTCCCGCAACTTCGCCAACAAGATCTGGAACGCCACCCGCTTCGCGCTGATGAACGGCGCCACGATCGAGGGCGAGCTGCCGGCCCCCGAGCAGATGTCGGCGACCGACCGCTGGATCCTGTCGCGGCTCAACAAGACCGTGGCCGAGGTCGACGCGTACTACGAGGACTACCAGTTCTCGAAGCTGTCGGACTCCCTCTACCACTTCGCCTGGGACGAGGTCTTCGACTGGTACGTCGAGCTGTCGAAGACGACGTTCTTCGCGGGCGGCGAGGGCGCCCGGGTCTCCGGCCGGGTCCTGGGCGAGGTCCTGGACGTCACCCTGCGCCTGCTGCACCCGGTGGTCCCCTTCGTCACCGAGACGCTGTGGACCACCCTCACCGGCCGCGAGTCCCTGGTGATCGCCGAGTGGCCGGCGGACAGCGGGTTCCGCGACGAGGCCGCCGAGGCCGAGATCGAGAACCTCCAGGCCGTCGTCACCGAGGTCCGCCGCTTCCGCGCCGACCAGGGGCTCCAGCCGGGCCAGAAGGTCCCGGCGCGCCTGGACCTCGCCGGTACCGCGCTGGCATCGCACGAGGGCGCCATCCGCCAGCTGCTGCGCCTCCAGCCGGAGGGCGACGACTTCAGCGCCACCGCGACCCTCCCGGTCGCCGGCGCCACGGTCGCGCTGGACCTGTCGGGCACCATCGACGTGGCGGCCGAGCGCAAGCGGCTCTCCAAGGACCTCGGCGCCGCCGAGAAGGAGAAGCAGCAGGCCGAGGCGAAGCTGGGCAACGAGGCCTTCCTGGCCAAGGCGCCCGACAACGTCGTGGACAAGATCAAGGGCCGTCTCGCCAAGGCGGAGGCGGACATCGCCCGCATCCAGGCCCAGCTGGACGGGCTCCCGGCCGCCTAGGGGATGTCCGCGAAGGCCCCCGTACCGTCCGTCGGTGCGGGGGCCTTCGCCGTGCGCCCGCCCGGTGCGGAGTGCGGGACATCACCCGCCGTGCCCCGCAGCCCCGATCCGATCGCCGGCGTCGACCACGCATGATGGAGGGCATGCACGTCAAGCCCGTCGCCTCGGCGCTCCACCGGGTCGTGGCCGCCGGCCGCCGGGTCACCGAGGGCTGGGCCGGGTCGCCACGGGCGCTGGACGTACTGACCGCGCTGAGCTGCCTCGGCCTGATGGCGCTGGACCTGCCGGGCCTCGCCGCCGCCGACAACTCCCTGAACGGCCCGGCGGCGGCCGCCGTCCTCACCGTCGGGTGCGCGAGCCTGCTGGTCCGGCGGCGGCTGCCCTGGGCCGCGTACGTCACCGCGCTGCTGTTCATCGGCTGGCTGCACGAGCTGACGCTGATCCAGTTCGCCCTGTACTCCGTCGGCCGCTACCGGGGCCGCCGGGCCGGGATCCTCGCCACCGCCGGGTACGTGGTCTTCTCACTCGCGGTGTTCAGCCTGCCGGGCTGGCCCGAGCCGAGGGCGGAGACCCTCAGCGCCTTCCTGAGCCTGGTCGTGCCGATCGGGGTGCTCGCCTCCGCGGTCGGCATCGCCGCCTACCGGCACGACCTCGTGCGGGAACTCGACACCCGCCGCGCCGAGTCCGCCGTCCTCCAGGCCGTCCAGGACGAGCGGACCTCCGTGGCCCGCGACGTCCACGACTTCGTCGGGCGGGAGCTGACCATGCTGACGGTGCGCTCGGAGGTGCTGTCGGTGCGGGCCCGCGAGAGCGCCTACGCGAAGGACTTCGAGGAGCTCGCCGACACGGCCCGCCGCGCGCACCTGGTGCTGAACGACATCATCGTGCAGCGCGGGGAGCGGGCCGCGACCCCGGGCGTGGACGGGCTCGAAGCGCTCGCGCGGGAGAGCGGGCGTGCGGGCTCGCCCGTACGGCTGGTGATGGACCCTCAGGCGCGGGAGCTGTCGCCGCTGCGTCAGGCGGCGGTCTACCGGGTGGTGCAGGAGTGCCTGACCAACGCCGCCAAGCACGCCCGCGGCGAGACCATCGAGGTGTCGGTCACGGCCGGCGCCCGGTGCCTGCGCATACGCGTCACCAACGGCCTCGCCGACCGGAACCCGGCCCGCGCCCCCGTCTCGGCCGGATCCGGTACGGCGAGCATGGCCGAGCGCGTCCACAGCCTGGGCGGAACCCTCACGGCGACCCGTACCGAGGACGCGTACGTCGTCGAAGCGACCCTGCCGCACGGCTGAGTGGCGGGTCCTACGCCTTCGCGGGGGCCAGCAGGCCGGCGAGGGTGTCCATGTCCTCCACGCACCGGCCCGACCCGAGCGCCACGCAGTCCAGCGGCGCGTCCGCCACGAACACCGGGATGCCGGTCGCGGAGGCGATGCGCAGGTCCAGGCCCGGCAGCAGGGCTCCGCCGCCCGTCAGGACGATGCCGCGCTCCATCACGTCACCGGACAGCTCGGGCGGACACTCCTCCAAAGTGGCGCGCACGGCCGCGATGATCGCCTCGACCGGCTCGTCGAGGGCGGCCCGCACGTCGAGCGCCGTCAGCTCCAGCGTCTTCGGCATGCCGCCGACCTTCTCGCGCCCGCGCACGGTGTGGGTGCGGCCCTCCAGCTCGGGCAGGCCCGGGACCGGCCAGGCCGAGCCGATGGCGACCTTGACGTCCTCGGCGGTGCGCTCGCCGATGAGCAGCGCGTGCTCCTTGCGCACGTGGTCGGTGATCGCGGTGTCCATCCGGTCGCCGCCGACGCGCAGCGACCGCGAGGTGACGATGCCGCCGAGCGAGATGACGGCGACCTCCGAGGTGCCCCCGCCGATGTCCACCACCATCGAGCCGCGCGCCTCGGAGACCGGCAGTCCCGCGCCGATCGCCGCCGCCATCGGCTCCTCGATCAGGTGTACGGACTTGGCCCCGGCCCGGGTGGAGGCCCGGACGATGGCCCGCCGTTCGACCTGGGTGACGCCCGACGGTACGCAGATCACCATCCGGGTGCGCGGCCGGCGGCCGGGGACCGCCTTGCGCACGAAGTGCCGGATCATCTCCTCGGCGGCCTCGAAGTCGCAGATCACGCCGTCCCGCAGCGGGCGGACCGCGGTGATGGAGCCCGGCGTGCGGCCTATGGTCTCCTTGGCTTCCGTCCCCACCGCCAGAGCCGTCGTCGTACCGGCCCTGACCGCGACCACGGACGGCTCATTGAGGACGATCCCGTGCCCCCGGGCGTAGACGAGGGTGTTCGCGGTTCCCAGGTCGATGCCTATGTCACGGCTGGAAGCCGTCTTGTCCGTGCTGGCCTGCGGCATTTGTTCCCCTATCTGCTGCCGCAAGGCTTGCATGACGAAACGGTCGCGACGGCAGCCGAAGGTCCCGGAACGGCCGGGCCGAAGGTCCCCCGGGCCCTCGTCCGTAGACTGGTCCCCGTGAGTGAGCAGCAGCCCGACAGCCACGGCCCCGACGACCTCGGCCGGCCCTTCGACGCGAGCGACGAGTTCGACCGGATCGTCGCGGAAGAGTCCGACCGCGACCCCGACCTGGCGGTGATCGAGGCCGGCAGCCGCACCCTGCGCGCACACGGCGGAGCGCCGCAGGGCGAGCACGTGCCCGCCGCGCCCGCCGACCCGGAGGTGGCGAAGGCGCTGCAGGAGGTGGAGCAGGAGCTGTCCACCCGTTGGGGCGAGACCAAACTGGAGCCGTCCGTCTCGCGCATCGCCGCGCTGATGGACGTCCTGGGTGAGCCGCAGCGCGCCTACCCCTCCATCCACATCACCGGCACCAACGGCAAGACCAGCACCGCCCGCATGGTCGAGGCCCTGCTGAACGCCTTCGACCTGCGCACCGGCCGCTACACCAGCCCGCACGTGCAGTCGGTCACCGAGCGGATCAGCCTGGACGGGGCGCCGATCAGCGCCGAGCGGTTCGTCGAGACCTACCACGACATCAAGCCGTACGTGGAGATGGTCGACGCCGCCGAGGAGTACCGGCTGTCCTTCTTCGAGGTGCTCACCGGGATGGCGTACGCGGCCTTCGCGGACGCGCCCGTCGACGCGGCGGTGGTCGAGGTCGGCATGGGCGGATCCTGGGACGCGACCAACGTGATCGACGGCGCGGTCGCCGTGATCACCCCGATCAGCCTGGACCACACGGACCGGCTCGGCTCCACGCCGGGCGAGATCGCCCAGGAGAAGGGCGGCGTCATCAAGCAGGGCGCCACCGTGATCCTGGCGCAGCAGCCGGTGGACGCGGCGCAGGTGCTGCTCAAGAAGGCCGTCGAGGTCGACGCGACCGTCGCCCGCGAGGGCATGGAGTTCGGCGTCGTCTCCCGCGAGGTGGCGGTCGGCGGGCAGATGCTGACCCTGCGCGGCGTGGGCGGCGAGTACGACGGCATCTTCCTGCCCCTGTACGGCGCCCACATGGCGCACAACGCGGCGGTGGCGCTGGCCGCGGTCGAGGCGTTCTTCGGCGTCGGCGGCGAGCACGCCCGGGAACTGGACGCGGACACCGTCCGCAGGGCCTTCGCCTCGGTCACCTCGCCGGGCCGCATGGAGGTCGTCCGGCGCAGCCCGACCGTGGTCCTGGACGCCGCCCACAACCCGGCGGGGGCGCAGGTCACCGCGGAGGCGGTCACCGAGGCGTTCGGGTTCAGCCGGCTGATCGGCGTCGTGGGCGCGAGCGACGGCAAGGACGTGAAGGGGGTCTTCGAGGCCTTCGAGCCGATCTTCGCGGAGGTCGTCGTCACGGAGAACACCAGCCACCGGGCGATGTCGGCCGACGACCTGGCGGCCATCGCGGTCGAGGTCTTCGGTCCGGACCGGGTGCAGGTGGAACCCCGGCTGGACGACGCGCTGGAGGCGGCCATCACCCTGGCCGAGGAAGAGGCCGAATACGGTGGGGCCGGGGTCCTGGTGACCGGCTCCGTGATCACGGTGGGCGAGGCCCGCCTGCTGCTGAAGAGGGGCTGAGGAATGCGCACGCTGTGTGCTTCGACGCTGATCGGCGAGTTCTTCGTGATCGGTTTCGCGGGCCTGGTGGCCATGAAGGACCCGGACCTCACCCAGGCGACGGTGTGGACGGTGTGCGGGATCGCGATGCTGCTCTCCGTGCTGCTGTGCGGGATGCTCTCGCGCCCCGGAGCCGTGGGGCTGGGCTGGGCGCTGCAGATCGGGCTGATCCTGAGCGGGTTCGTCGTTCAGACGATGTTCTTCCTGGGAGCGGTCTTCGCCGGCCTGTGGTGGTGCTCGGTGCACTACGGCCGCAAGGTCGACGCCGCAAAGGCCCGCTGGGCGGCGCAGAGCGAGGCGCAGGCCGAGGCGTAAGCCGCCCCGGGCCCCCCTGTAGCCTCGTCGGACCGCACCCGTATGCCGCAAGGAGTTACCACATGACCCAGCGCACGCTCGTGATCCTCAAGCCCGACGCCGTCCGTCGTGGCCTGATCGGCGAGATCATCGGCCGCATCGAGCGGAAGGCCGGCTGGACCGTTCCGGCGCTGGAGCTGCGCACGCTGGACCAGGACACCCTGCAGACGCACTACGGCGAGCACAAGGGCAAGCCCTTCTACGAGCCCCTCATGGGCTTCATGGCGAGCGGCCCGGTCGTCGTCCTCGTCGTCGAGGGCGAGCGCGTGATCGAGGGTGTCCGCCAGCTGGCGGGCCCCACCGACCCGATCGCGGCCGCGCCCGGCTCCATCCGGGGTGACTTCGGCACCATCACCCGGGAGAACCTCATCCACGCCTCGGATTCCGAGGCGTCGGCGGAGCGCGAGCTGAAGCTCTTCTTCCCCGCTCTCTGAGCCGATCCGGAACCCGCGGCGAGCTGATCCGGAACCCGCGCCACGCCGATCCGGAACCCGCGCCGCGTCGCCGACGCGCCGGTCGCCCCGCCGCGAGATCAGCCAAACAGCGCTCATGACCTGGGGCGACCGAAGTAATTTCGGTCGCCCTTCGGTATGACGGGCGGCGAGCGGGAACGCATGTGCAAGACACGACGTCACCACTTAGGGGGCGGGTATCCGTTCCGGCGGGATTGCCGGAGTCCCGTCGCGCGATGTCCGTACCTGCGGCACTACGATGGGGCCTCCACCCACACACCCACCTCGCCGACCTGACAGCAGCCGCTATCAACTGGAAGGCCAGACGCTCCTCATGGGGAACAAGGGGAACAACATGTCGTTCATCGGCCGTGACATGGCGATCGACCTCGGGACCGCCAACACGCTGGTGTACGTGAGGGGCCGGGGGATCGTCCTGAACGAGCCGTCCGTGGTCGCCATCAACACGAACACCGGCGGAATCCTGGCGGTCGGCTCCGAGGCGAAGAAGATGATCGGCCGGACGCCCGGCAACATCGTCGCCGTACGCCCCCTCAAGGACGGCGTGATCGCCGACTTCGAGATCACCGAGCGCATGCTCCGGTACTTCATCCTCAAGATCCACAAGCGCCGCTACCTGGCTCGCCCGCGCGTCGTGGTCTGCGTCCCCTCCGGCATCACCGGAGTGGAGCGCCGCGCCGTGATCGAGGCGTCCACCCAGGCCGGCGCCCGTCAGGTACACATCATCGAAGAGCCGATGGCCGCCGCCATCGGCGCGGGCCTGCCCGTCCACGAGGCCACCGGCAACATGGTCGTGGACATCGGCGGCGGCACCACCGAGGTCGCCGTCATCTCCCTCGGCGGAATCGTCACGGCACAGTCCATCCGGGTGGCCGGCGACGAGCTGGACAACGCGATCATCCAGCACATCAAGAAGGAGTACTCGCTCCTCCTCGGCGAACGCACCGCCGAGCAAATCAAGATCACCATCGGGTCGGCGTACGACCTCGACAAGGACGAACACACCGAGATCCGGGGCCGCGACCTCGTCTCCGGCCTGCCGAAGACGGTCGTCATCTCGGCCGCCGAGGTCCGCAAGGCCATCGAGGAACCGGTCAACGCCATCGTGGACGCGGTGAAGACCACCCTCGACAAGTGCCCGCCGGAACTCTCCGGCGACATCATGGACCGCGGCATCGTCCTCACCGGCGGCGGCGCCCTGCTGCGCGGACTCGACGAGCGGCTGCGCCGTGAGACGGGCATGCCGATCCACATCGCCGAGGACCCCCTCGACTCCGTGGCCCTCGGCTCGGGCAAGTGCGTCGAGGAGTTCGAAGCACTCCAGCAGGTCCTGGACGCCCAGCCCCGGCGTTGATCGAAATCCCCGTAACGGGGCATGTGGAACACAAGGATCCGCCGTACGGGTGCTACCGCGCCTGTGCGGCGGATCGTTGATATACAGACACAGTCCGGTGCGAGCCCCGGCTCCGTCCGGAGCGGCTCCGGCACCGCGAATACCTACGAGGAAGGCACGCCGCCGCACGTGAGGGACACACGAGAGAGCCGGCTGCTCCTGGTGCTGCTGATCGCCATCGCGTTCGCTTTGATCACGGTGGACATCAGGGCGGGCGAGGAGTCACCCGTCGACGGTGCCCGGCAGGCCGCCGCGGCGGTCTTCGGCCCCGTGGAGAAGGGCGTGGCGACCGCGGTCGACCCCGTCGCCCACGCCATAGGCGCCGTACGGGACTCCGACGAGCGCCACAACCGGATCAAGACGCTCGAACGCGAGAACACCGCGCTCAAGGCGAAGCTGGGCAGCGACGACCAGACCCGCAGCCGGATCCACGAGCTCGACGAGATGCTCAAGCGGGCGGGCGCCGGTCAGTACGGCATCAAGGGCGCCGAAGTCATCGGGATAGGAGCGGCCCAGGGCTTCTCCTGGACCGTCACCATCGACGCCGGCAGCAAGGACGGCATCGAACGCGACATGACCGTCCTCAACGGCGAAGGCCTCGTCGGCCGCGTCGCGACCGTCGGCCCCGACACCGCCACCGTGGTCCTCGCCAACGACCCCGACTTCACCGTGGGCACCCGCCTGGAGAAGACCGGGGAACTCGGCTTCGCCACCGGCCAGGGCGACCGCGCCCTGTCGGTCCAGATGCTGAACGGCAAGGCCAAGATCGCCCCCGGCGACCGGCTCGTCACCTTCGGCTCGCGCGGCAACAAGCCCTTCGTACCGGGCGTCCCGCTCGGCGAGGTGGTCAAGGTCGACCCCTCGCGGGGCGACCTGACCCGCACCGTGTGGGTGCGTCCGTTCGTCGGCTTCTCGCGCCTGGACATCGTCGGCGTCGTCGTGATGCCGCCGCGCGAGGACCCGCGCGACGCCGTGCTGCCGCCCAAGCCAGAAGTGAAGCCCACCCCGACCGTCACCGTCACCGTGACCCCGTCGGCGTCCGCCAGTGCCCCCGCCAAGCCGGCCGACGAGTAGGAGCTGTCCGCCCATGCGCTTCAACCGGATCCTGCTCTCGGCCACGCTGATCGTGGTCGCCCTCGTCCTCCAGGTCACCGTCCTCGGCCGGCTCCAACTCCCCGGCGCCGTGCCCGATCTGCTCCTGCTCACCGTCGTCGCCCTGGCCCTGGTCTACGGACACCTCAGCGGCGCCCTGGTCGGCTTCGGCGCGGGCCTGCTCGCCGACCTCGCGCCGCCCGCCGACCACGCCGCCGGACGGTACGCCCTGGTCCTCTGCGTCATCGGCTACCTCGTCGGCCTGGCCCGCCCCGACAACGGGAGGTTCCGCTCCGCGTGGGGGCCGATGACGACCGTCGTCGCCGCCGCGATCGGCTCCACCCTGCTGTACGCGAGCGTCGGCGCCCTCGTCGGCGACACCGCCGCCCGGCACGTGGGCCTCACCGAACTGCTCTTCACCGCCATGCTCTACGACCTGCTCCTCGCGCCCTTCACCGTGCCGCTCGTGATGGCCCTCGCCCGCCGCGCCGAGAACGACCCGATGGCCGTCGACGCGGGCGGCGGACCGCCGCAGGGCAAGAACCTGTCCTCCGGCTGGCTGGCCGGCGGCACCGGGCTGCGGATCGGCAGCCAGCGCGGCGGCCTGCGGCTGAAAACGGCGCGCGGCCGCGCGAACCGGGCCGGCCGCATAAAGGGCGTCAAGGGTGTCAAAGGCGTGAAGAGCGTCAGGAAGCTGTGACGGGGGACCAGGCGTGACCAACATTCCGGAGACCGGCCGCACCCCCCGGGTGCAGATCCGGCTCGTCATCATCCAGGTACTCGTCTTCTCGCTGCTGCTCACACTCGGCGGACGCCTGTGGTACCTCCAGATCCGCAACGGCGCCGAGTACGCCGACGAGGCCAAGAACAACCACGTCCAGCAGGTAGTCCAGCCCGCCGTGCGAGGCTCGATCCTGGACGACCGCGGGGTGCCGCTCGCCGACAACGAGACGCGCCTGGTCGTGTCCGCCAGCCGCACCGAGCTGATGAAGATAAAGGACAAGGGCAAAGGCGTCCTCACCCGGCTCGCCGGCGTACTGGACATGAAGCCGCAGGACGTCATGGACAAGGTCCGGCTCTGCGACTCCAAGACCCCGCAGCCCTGCTGGAACGGTTCCCCGTACCAGCCGATCCCGGTCACCCTGGAGGCCACCACCCAGCAGGCCCTCCAGATCCGCGAACGCCCCGAGGACTTCCCCGGGATCACCGCCGAACCCACCGCCGTACGCCGCTACCCGGCTCCCGGCGGCGCCAACACCGGCCAGGTGCTCGGCTACCTCTCCCCGGTCACCGACGACGAGATCCAGAAGGCCAAGAACACCAACTCCCCGTTCCTGCGCTCCGACCAGGTCGGCCGCTTCGGCCTGGAACGCACGTACGACAAGGAGCTGCGCGGCAAGTCCGGCGTCACCCGCTACGAGGTCGACAACCTCGGCCGGGTCATCGGCGAGGCCAAGAACGACCCGGCCGTCCCCGGGGCCCACGTCATCACCAGCATCGACGCCCGGGTCCAGGCGGTCGCCGAATACGAGCTGAACGCCGCGATGGTCGAGGCGCGCAAGCAGATCGACCGCAACACCGGAGTCCCCTACAAGGCCGACGCCGGCGCCATCGTCGTCCTGGAGTCCAAGACGGGCCGCGTCGTGGCCATGGCCTCCAACCCCACCTACGACCCCAACGTCTGGGTCGGCGGGATCTCCGGCAAGGACTACGCCAAGCTCACCGCCAAGGAGTCCAACGTCCCGCTGATGAACCGGGCGATCCAGGGCCAGGCCGCCCCCGGCTCCATCTTCAAGGTCATCCCGACCACGGCCGCGGTCAACGCCGGGTACAAGTTCGACGGCAGCTACCCCTGCCCCAGCTCGTACTCCATCGGCGGCCAGGTCTTCAAGAACTTCGAGTCCCAGGGCCACGGCTCGATCACCCTCGGCCAGGCCCTCGAAGTCTCCTGCGACACCGTCTTCTACGGCCTCGCCCACCAGCAGTGGCTCAAGGACGGCGGCCTCAAGCCCGTCAAGCAGCCCGGCGACATCTTCTTCAAGACCGCCCACCAGTTCGGCCTCGGTGCCGAGACCGGCGTGGACCTGCCGGGCGAGGAGACGGGCCGCGTCCCCGACCGCCAGTGGAAGCAGCGGTTCTGGGCGGCCAACAAGGACCAGTGGTGCAAGACCGGCAAGAAGGGCGGCACCTACGTCGAGCTGCTCAACTACGAGAACTGCCTCGAAGGCAACCTCCTGCGCGCCGGTGACGCCGTCAACTACTCCATCGGACAGGGCGACACCCTCGTCACCCCGATCCAGATGGCCACCATCTACGCGGCCATCTCCAACGGCGGCACCATGTGGAACCCGACCATCGGCAAGGCCGTCGTCAGCGCCGACGGCAAGAGCGTCCAGGAGATCCAGCCCAAGGCGCACGGCAAGCTGCCCATGGACGAGAAGACCCGGCAGCAGATAGGAGAAGCGCTGGAGGGCGTCGCCACCCGCGGCACCGCCGCCTGGCGCTTCGGCGGCTGGCCGCAGAAGCAGATCCCGATGCACGCCAAGACCGGTACCGCCGAGGTCTACGGCAAGCAGACGACCTCCTGGTTCGCGACGTACACCGACGACTACACGATCGTGATGACGATCTCCCAGGGCGGCACCGGCTCCGGCGCCTCCGGCCCCGCCGTGCGCAACGTCTACAACGCCATCTACGGTCTCGACATGGCCGGCAAGCAGGACCTGTCGAAGGCCCTGCTCCCCAAGCCGCAGGCGCAGTTGCCGGCCATCCAGCCGGACGGCTCCATCGACGCCCCCGAGATCAAGCCGTACGTCCCCCCGTCCCCGGAGGACGCGCCGCCGCCCCTCGCGGCACCGCCGGCCCCACCCGCCGCGAAGCAGGACTGAGGACCGATGCAGACCGCCAACAAGTTCTCCGTCTCCCGGTACAGGCCCCAGCAGCGCGGGGCGCTGAACAGGCTCACCGCGCGCGACTCGGTGCTGCGCCGGCTCGACTGGCCGATACTGCTCTCCGCGATCGCGCTGTCCTTCATCGGCTCGCTGCTGGTGTGGTCGGCGACCCGCAACCGGACCAACCTCAACCAGGGCGACCCGTACTACTTCCTGGAGCGGCACGCCCTGAACACCGGGATCGGCCTGGTCCTGATGATCGGCACCGTCTGGCTCGGCCACCGCACCCTGCGGGGCGCGGTGCCGATCCTGTACGGACTCTCGCTCGTGCTGGTCCTGGCCGTCCTCACCCCGCTCGGCGCGACCATCAACGGCGCCCACGCCTGGATCGTGATCGGCGGCGGGTTCTCCCTCCAGCCCTCCGAGTTCGTGAAGATCACGATCATCCTGGGCATGGCGATGCTGCTCGCGGCCCGGGTGGACGCCGGCGATCTCGAACACCCCGACCACCGCACGGTGGTGAAGGCGCTGTGCCTGGCCGCCGCCCCGATGGGCATCGTCATGCTGATGCCCGACCTCGGCTCGGTCATGGTCATGGTCGTCATCGTGCTCGGCGTGCTGCTCGCCTCCGGCGCCTCCAACCGCTGGGTGCTGGGGCTGATGGGCGCGGGCGCGGCCGGCGCCGTCCTGATCTGGCAGCTCGGCATCCTGGACGAGTACCAGATCAACCGCTTCGCGGCCTTCGCCAACCCCGAACTCGATCCGGCGGGCGTCGGGTACAACACCAATCAGGCGCGCATCGCGATCGGCTCCGGCGGACTGACCGGCTCCGGGCTCTTCAAGGGCTCCCAGACCACCGGGCAGTTCGTGCCCGAGCAGCAGACCGACTTCGTCTTCACGGTGGCGGGGGAGGAGCTGGGATTCATCGGGGCCGGGCTGATACTGGTCCTGCTCGGCGTGGTGCTGTGGCGCGCCTGCATGATCGCCCGGGAGACCACCGAGCTGTACGGGACGATCGTCGCGGCCGGGATCATCGCCTGGTTCGCCTTCCAGGCCTTCGAGAACATCGGGATGACCCTGGGCATCATGCCGGTGGCGGGCCTGCCGCTGCCGTTCGTCTCCTACGGAGGATCGTCGATGTTCGCCGTGTGGGTGGCGGTGGGGCTGTTGCAGTCGATCAAGGTGCAGCGGCCGCTGTCGGCCTGAGCCGGATGCGGCGACCGCCACCGGACCGATCCGGCCGATCGGCGGGCGACCTTCCGTTTCCGTTCACGTCGTGATCCGTTCAGAGCTACGTTCGAAGCATGGCGGACACGAAACGAGAGATCGAACGGAAATTCGAGTTCACCGCGGCTGCGGCCGAGCGGCTGCCGGACCTGACGGGCACGGCCGGGATCACGGCCGTGCGCCGGCAGGGCACCGTCCGGCTCGACGCCGTCTACTACGACACCCCCGACCTGCGGCTCGCCGCCGACGGCCTGACCCTGCGCCGCCGGACCGGCGGCGCCGACGAAGGCTGGCACCTCAAGCTGCCCGTCGCCCCGGGCGTCCGCGACGAGATCGCGGCCCCGCTCGGTGGTGACACCGTCCCCCGCCCCCTCGCCTCCCTGCTGCGCTCCCGCACCCGCGAAGCCGACCTGGTGCCCCAGGTCCGGCTCCGCTCCAAGCGCAAGGTCAAGCACCTCCTCGACGCCGACGGAACCCTGCTGGCCGAACTCAGCACCGACACCGTCACCGCCGAACGCGGCCCGGCCACCACCACCTGGACCGAGGTCGAGGTGGAACTCGCCGACGGCGCCGACCCGACGCTCCTCGACGCCGTCGAGAAGACCTTCCGCAAGGCCGGCCTCGCAGTCAGCGACGCCCCCTCCAAACTGGCCCGGGCCCTCGCCGAAACCGGCGCCACCCCGCCCGACCGGCCCGCACCCGGCCCCACCGACGACACCGCGGGCGAGCGGGTCCTCGCGTACCTGCGCGAACAGCGCGAGGCCCTGATCTCCTACGATCCCGCCGTACGCCGGGACCTGCCCGACTCCGTCCACCAGATGCGCGTCGCCACCCGCCGGCTGCGCAGCGCCCTCGCCACCTACCGCACGGTCCTCGACCGCACCGCCACCGACCCGCTGCGCGCCGAACTGCGCTGGCTGGCCGCCGAACTCGGCGTCGACCGCGACCAGGAAGTCCTCCAGGAACGCCTGCGCACCCGGCTCGGCGAACTCGACGTCACCCTGCTCTTCGGCCCCGTCCGCGCCCGCCTGCGCGTCTGGGACACCGTCCGGCGCACCGAATCCCGCCTCCGCGCCCTCGCCGCGCTCGACAGCGAGCGGTACCTGAGCCTCCTCGACTCCCTCGACGCCCTGCTCGCCGACCCGCCACTGCGCAAGGCGGCCGCCCGCCCGGCCGCGAAGGTCCTGGCCAAGGCGGTCCGGCGCGACCACGACCGACTCGCCCGCAAGATCGCACGCGCCCTGGCCCTGGAGGCCGGCCACGAGCGCGACCTGGCCCTGCACGAGGCCCGCAAGGCCGCCAAGCGGGCCCGTTACGCCGCGGACGCCGCGGCCCCCGCGCTCGGCAAGCGCGCCGAGCGCCTCGGCAAGGCCACCAAGAAGGTGCAGAGCCTGCTCGGCGACCACCAGGACAGCGTCGTCGCCCGCGAGGCCCTGCGCGGCCTGGCCGCCCAGGCGGCCGGCGCCGGCGAGTCCGCCTTCACCTGGGGCCTGCTCCACGGCCGCGAGGAAGCCCTCGCCGAGCGGTACGAACGGGAGCTGCCGCGGGTGTGGGCGAAGGCCTCCGACCGGGGCGCGGCCTTCGCCCGCGGCCGGTGATCACTCGGGCAGGGGGCGGCCGGGGCGCGCGGTACGCTTGAGAGTCGCCCCCTGCCCGCTTCACGAAAGTCGCGTGATGTCCGAGTCGGTCTTCCCACAGCTCGAAGCGCTGCTCCCGCACGTGCAGAAGCCCATCCAGTACGTCGGTGGTGAACTCAACTCCACCGTCAAGGTCTGGGACGAGTGCGACGTCCGCTGGGCGCTGATGTACCCGGACGCGTACGAGGTCGGTCTGCCCAACCAGGGCGTCATGATCCTCTACGAGGTGCTGAACGAGCGGGAGGGCGTGCTCGCCGAGCGCACGTACAGCGTGTGGCCGGACCTCGAAGAGCTGATGCGCGAGCACAAGGTCCCGCAGTTCACCGTCGACTCCCACCGCCCCGTCGGTGACTTCGACGTCTTCGGGCTCTCCTTCTCCACCGAGCTCGGCTACACCAACATGCTGACGGCCCTGGACCTCGCGGGCATCCCGCTGGAGGCCCGCAACCGTACGGTCGAGCACCCCATCGTGCTCGCCGGCGGCCACGCGGCCTTCAACCCCGAGCCGATCGCCGAGTTCATCGACTGCGCGGTCATCGGCGACGGCGAGCAGGCCGTCCTCGACATGACCGAGATCATCCGGACCTGGAAGGCCGAGGGCCGCCCGGGCGGGCGCGAGGAAGTCCTGCTGCGGCTGGCCAGGACCGGCCAGGTCTACGTCCCCGGGTTCTACGACGTCGACTACCTGCCGGACGGCCGCATCGCGCGCGTCGCCCCGAACCGGTCGGGCGTCCCGTACCGGGTCTCCAAGCACACGGTCATGGACCTCGACGAGTGGCCGTACCCCAAGCAGCCGCTGGTCCCGCTCGCCGAGACCGTCCACGAGCGGATGTCCGTCGAGATCTTCCGCGGCTGCACCCGAGGCTGCCGTTTCTGCCAGGCCGGCATGATCACGCGCCCCGTGCGGGAGCGAAGCATCACCGGCATCGGCGAGATGGTCGAGAAGGGTCTCAAGGCCACCGGCTTCGAGGAGGTCGGCCTCCTGTCGCTGTCCTCCGCGGACCACACCGAGATCGCGGACATCGCCAAGGGCCTGGCCGACCGCTACTCCGACGACAAGGTGGGCCTGTCCCTGCCGTCGACCCGCGTGGACGCGTTCAACGTGGACCTGGCCAACGAGCTGACCCGCAACGGGCGCCGGTCCGGTCTGACCTTCGCCCCCGAGGGCGGCTCCGAGCGGATGCGCAAGGTCATCAACAAGATGGTCTCGGAAGAGGACCTCATCCGCACCGTCGCCACCGCGTACGGCAACGGCTGGCGCCAGGTGAAGCTGTACTTCATGTGCGGCCTGCCGACGGAGACCGACGAGGACGTCCTCCAGATCGGCGACATGGCGGTCAACGTCATCGCCAAGGGCCGCGAGGTCTCGGGCCAGAACGACATCCGCTGCACGGTGTCGATCGGCGGCTTCGTGCCGAAGCCGCACACCCCCTTCCAGTGGGCCCCGCAGCTGTCGGCGGAGGAGACGGACGCCCGCCTGGGCAAGCTCCGCGACAAGATCCGCGCCGACAAGAAGTACGGCCGCTCGATCGGCTTCCGCTACCACGACGGCAAGCCCGGCATCGTGGAAGGCCTCCTCTCCCGCGGCGACCGCCGCATCGGCGACGTCATCCGCGCGGTCTACGAGTCCGGCGGCCGCTTCGACGGCTGGCGCGAGCACTTCTCGTACGACCGCTGGATGCGCGCGGCGGAGCAGACGCTGCCCGCCCACGGCGTGGACGTGGCCTGGTACACCACCCGCGAGCGCACGTACGAGGAGGTGCTCCCCTGGGACCACCTCGACTCCGGCCTGGACAAGGACTGGCTCTGGGAGGACTGGCAGGACGCCCTCGACGAGACGGAGGTCGACGACTGCCGCTGGACCCCGTGCTTCGACTGCGGCGTGTGTCCTCAGCTCGGAGTCGACATCCAGATCGGCCCGACCGGCAAGAAGCTCCTTCCGTTGACGGTCAAGAAGTAGCCGTGATCAGCGGCGATGCCGTCCACAGGATGGCTGAGGCGCTTGCCGGCG
Organism: Streptomyces sp. NPDC054883; assembly: GCF_053610645.1. NCBI lineage: Bacteria > Bacillati > Actinomycetota > Actinomycetes > Kitasatosporales > Streptomycetaceae > Streptomyces > Streptomyces sp. NPDC054883. The sequence continues at coordinate 216,735 of NZ_JBSGYT010000005.1, forward strand.
TACCCGAGGCGGACCGCATCGGAGCCCTCCGAGGGCTCGGAGCGGAGGAGCGGGAGCAGACTTCCCGTCCCGCGCGGCGAACGCCCCTCCCCGCCCCTCGGCGGGACCCGGGCATCGTTCTCGGCGGGGATTGGGTGTAGGTCGTAGAGAGGCGTTCGGACGATGCTGTCCGGGCGCCTCTCGGCGCTCTGGGGTCCTGCTTTGCGACGACGCGCCCGGTCCGTTTCCGCATCGCCGACAAGCGGCCCCGCTCATACGTCGGCCCCGACGCCCGCGCGGCCCCGAGCGGTCACCTGGCCTCTGGGGCCGGTCGGGCAAGCTGCCCGGAGGAGAGCGTCATGCCTGGCTCGTCAGAGCCTTGCTGCGAAGTCATCGCCCTTGATGACCAGGCGTTCGCGTACGTCGCGGGGGACCTTGAGCCGCAGATGTACGGACGGGGCGCGCACCCCCTTGACTTTCGTACGGGTCACCTCGCAAGTGACGCCCCCGCGGCGCAGATCCTCGGTCATGGCTTCCATGCCGCCCGCTTCCCATGTCTCCCGGAAGGTCTTGCCGCTGTGGGTGAGGACCCACCGGTCCCGGGTGGTCTCAGGGGCGATGGCGTTCAGCTCTTCCGTGAGCTGGTCCAGAGTCTTCTCTGCTCGCTCGCGGGCGAACCGCGTCTTCGAGAAGCGGCCTTCAGGTTCGAGCTCCGCCCTGTAGTAGGAGATGGCGGCTTCGAGCCTCTTCGCCTCGGCGTGCGCCTCGGCTCCCTTCGCGTACTCCCGGACCTGGACGGGGAACTCACCGAGGACGCGGAGCACGTCACCGACGAGGACGTCGTAGACATCCTGCGGGCTTGGTGCGCCGAGCCCGCCGCCTTTGCACTTGCCGCAGCGCAGGTAGGTGTAGCTCCGGCCGTTCCTGATGTTCTTTTGCACGGTCATGGTGGTCGCGCAGTCGGCGCAGATCAGTACTCCCGGGAACTGTGTCGCTCCGCCCGCCTGCCGGTTGGGCTGATTCTTGCCCCGGCGATCGAGTGCCGCTTGAAGGGTCTCGAATTCCTCCTCGGTGAAGATCGGGGGGCCGACCCGCATCGCCTTGCCGTCGTTGCCGAGCACGAGCCTGCTCCGCCGCTTGCCGCCCTGCTTGTCCTCCGCGACCCGGAACCCCATGAGTGCGGGGTTACGGAGGCGGCGGATGAGCGTCGACGTGGTGAGTCCTGCCGACATGTGTCCGGAGCGCATGAGACAGAGGGCCATCCGGCGGGCGGAGACGCCCCTGAGTGCCATGCGCCGGGCCCAGTGCAGTGCCCTGTGTGCGCTCGGCTCGATGGCGAGCGCCGGCTTGCCGTCCACCTTGGTCGTGACGTAGCCGTACGTCGGCTTGCCGACGAGCCATGTGTCCTGCGTGCGTGCGTAGTCCCACAGCGACTTGACGCGGGTCGACGTGTTCGCCGCCTCGATCTCCGCGATGCCGCCGATGAGCGTGACCATGATCCGGCCCATGGTCGTGCTGAGGTCGATCGCGTCGTTCTTCGATACGAGGTTCTTCCCGTACCGCTCGCACCACTCAATCATCGTGGACAGGTCCGTCGTGCGACGGATGAGGCGGTCGAGCTTCCAGAAGAGCAGAGCATCGAACTCCGGGGCCCTGTTGTTGAGCCACTCGCCGAGCTCCTTCCGCTCCCACGGCGGGACCTTCGTTGCCGAGACGTTGAGATCGGAAGCGACACCGACGACCCGGTACCCCTTCTCTCTGGCCAGGAGACGCAGGTCGAGTTCCTGTCGCACCGGTGAGGTGGTGTTTTCCGTCAGAACAGACAGGCGGACGGAAAGGAGTGCGCGCGGAGCGTCCTCGGGGAGCAGGGCCTCCGCCCGTTTCAGGTCCTCCAGGAGCGCGAGGTCCGAGGCGGTCCACTGGCTCTCGATGCCGTCCGTCTTCATGGTTGCGGAGAGTACAGATCGGATGTGGGTTGCCCCGTTGTTTCCCGCACGCAAACACACATCCGGGCGGGGCCGTCATGAACCGTCCTGAGTGGCCGCCGTGTGCAACGGGGCGGGGGGTTTGGGCGTCCCCGGTGGTATGGAACGTGAAGTGCGGCAGGGTGGCGGGGGCGGGTGCCTGGTGGTGCCCGTGAAGATCGTGGCGGTACTCGTCGTACTGCCCGTACGGGTGGTGTGGGACGTGGTGGCCGGGGCCGCCCGTGCCGTCCGGCGTTACGTGCTGGGGCCCCTGTACACGTACGTCCTCGGGCCGGTGCTGCGCGCGCTGGGGCAGGCGGTTTCGTTCCTGCTGAGGCTGGTGTTCGTCTGGCCCTGGGTCGCATTGTGGCGCTACCTGCTGGGGCCGCTGGTGCGCGCGCTGTACGACTACCTGATCGCGCCCGTCGCGCGGGTGCTGTACCGGTACCTGCTGCGGCCCTTGGCGCTCGCCGTGTGGTCGTACCTGCTGTGGCCGGCCGGGCAGGGGCTGGCCTGGGTCTGCGTGCGGTTGTACCGGTACGTGCTGCGGCCCCTGGGGGACGTGCTCGGCTGGGCGTGGGGGGTGGCCGGGCGGGTGCTGCGGGTCCTCGGGCGCGGGTTGCGGTGGGCCGGGTGGGTGCTCCTCGGGTGGCCGCTCTCGCAGGTGTACCGGTACCTGCTGACCCCGGTGGGCCACGCGGTGCGCGCGGTGTGGCGCACGGCCCGCGCCGCGGTGCGCGAGGCACGGGCCGAAGTGCGGCGGATGCTGTTCGGTACTCCTCCCCGGGAACCGGCGAGGTCACGGGCGCGTACTCTGAGTAGTACGACAGCCGCCGACGCGGCGACCGCCGCCGAGTCCTCCCCGCCGCGATGAGCGGGGGTGGGCCGCGGCGGGTCGACGGACCTCAGGGCGACGCGCGAGCCGCGGAGCCCCGCACAAGGAGAAGAACCACTGGGCAAGCGACAGCCCGAAGGCCCGCCTCCGGCACCGGTGGTGCAGCGCATCCGACTGCGCTACACCAAGCGCGGACGCCTCCGGTTCACCAGCCACCGGGACTTCCAGCGTGCCTTCGAGCGGGCCCTGCGCCGCTCCGAGGTACCCATGGCGTACTCGGCCGGCTTCACCCCGCACCCCCGGGTCTCGTACGCGAACGCCGCGCCCACCGGCACCGGCAGTGAGGCGGAGTACCTGGAGATCGCCCTCGCCGAGCCCCGCGACCCCGCGACGCTCCGCGAGCTGCTGGACGAGTCGATGCCGGTCGGGCTCGACATCGTCGACGCCGTCGAGGCCCGGACCTCCGGGCTGGCCGAGCGGCTCACGGCCTCCGTGTGGGAGCTGCGCCTGGACGGCGTGGACCCCGCGGACGCCGAACGGGCCGTGACCGCCTTCCTCGCCGCCGAAACCGTCGAGGTCCAGCGCCGTACCAAGAACGGCATGCGGACCTTCGACACCCGAAGTGCGGTCGTCAGCCTCGAAGCGGATCCCGCTCCGGCTGATAGGCCACTGGACAATGCCTGTGCGATACTGCGGCTGGTTGTTCGGCATCTGACACCTGCCGTGCGACCCGACGACGTCCTGTCCGGTCTCCGAGCTGTGGCCGACCTGGCGCCGCCGGTCCCCGCAGCGGTGACCAGGCTGGCGCAGGGGCTCTTCGACGAGGAGTCCGGCACGGTGACCGACCCGCTCGCGCCCGACCGCGAGGCTGTCACGGCCGCCCCACCCACGGCCGCCGTAGCAGCCGACGCGAAGGCTCTGGAAGGTCCCGCCGCGTAAGGATCGCCGTCGTCGCGCCGCCCTGGCACCCGGGAGCCAACCGGGTCGGGCAGCGCACAGACCTGAAGACTTCCGCCAGGCCGTACCGATCAACGCGTACGGAACCGGCGGCCACGAACTGAGCTCCCGTGTGGCGAACGCGCCCCGGAGGCCGGCTCCGCGCCCAGCGCGAAGCCGTGCCGGACCGGATGTCAGCCGCGGCGCCCGGGAGCGTGACGGGAGAACCGCCCGCATGCTCGACAACGAAACCGAGAACACCAACCCCACCGCCGCTGGCAACGCCGACAGCGGGACCCCGAGCGACAGCCTGCCGCCGCGCAGGCGCCGTCGCGCCGCGTCCCGGCCCGCCGGGCCGCCCGGTGCCACTGCCGCCGAGGCCGCTCCGGCCGCCGCCGCGCCCGTCGAAGCCCCCGCGGAGGAGGCCGCTCCGGCCGCCGCCCCGGCCCGGACCCGCCGCCGCGCGACCCGCGCCGTGGCCGCTCCGGCCGCCGAGACCGTCGCCGAGGTGGTGGTGGAGGCACCGGCCGTGACCGCCGCTCCGGCCGCCGAGGCCGCTCCCGCGGTGGCGGAGCCCGCCGCTCCCGCGCCGCGGGCCCGGCGCCGTGCCACCCGCGCCGTGACGGCTTCCGAGGCCCCGGCCGCCGAGGCCGTGCCCGTGGTGGAGGAGCCCGTGGCGGAGCCCGCCGAGGCCGCTCCCGCCGTGACGGAGTCCGCCGCCCCGGCCCGCGCCCGGCGCCGTGCCACCCGCGCCGTGTCCGCCCCGGAGGCCCCGGCCGCCGAGGCCGCTGAGGGCGCCGCGGCCGCGCCCGCCGTCGAGGAGCCGGTCGCCGCCAAGGCCACCGTCACCGTCGCCGACGCCGTCGACTCCCCTAAGCGCGGCGGCCGCCGCCGCGCGACCCGCTCCACCGCGCCGGCGGCGCCCGCGCAGCCCGTGGC
>NZ_JBSGYT010000006.1:0-46353 GCF_053610645.1 Streptomyces sp. NPDC054883
GGCCGGGACCGTGTCCCGGCCCCGCCGCACACCACCGGCCGGTCCGATCCGGCCGGTTCGGCACCCTCCGGAACCGCCGATTGTCCACCCCGGCCAATCACGGACGGGTGATCCTTCCGTACAGGCGGAGTTCCGGCCCGGAACCGCTACTACACTGCTCAACACAACGCGTCAGGCCCACAGTGTCGTGCGTCTTCCACGCGGCTACCCCCTCCACGCCTGCGGCCGTCGGGACGGCCGTCCGCAATGGACTTGTGAGGACCCACGTGAGCTCGAAACCTGTCGTACTCATCGCCGAAGAGCTGTCGCCCGCCACCGTGGACGCGCTCGGCCCGGACTTCGAGATCCGGCACGTCAACGGAGCCGACCGCGCGGAGCTGCTGCCCGCGATCGTCGACGTCGACGCGATCCTGGTCCGCTCGGCCACCAAGGTCGACGCCGAGGCGATCGCCGCCGCCAAGAAGCTCAAGGTCGTCGCCCGCGCCGGTGTCGGCCTCGACAACGTCGACGTCTCCGCCGCCACCAAGGCCGGCGTGATGGTCGTGAACGCCCCGACCTCCAACATCGTCACCGCCGCCGAGCTGGCCTGCGGCCTGCTCGTCGCCACCGCCCGCAACATCCCGCAGGCCAACACCGCCCTCAAGAACGGCGAGTGGAAGCGGAACAAGTACACCGGTGTCGAGCTGAGCGAGAAGATCCTCGGTGTCGTCGGCCTCGGCCGCATCGGCGTCCTGGTCGCCCAGCGCATGTCGGCCTTCGGCATGAAGGTCGTCGCGTACGACCCGTACGTACAGCCCGCGCGCGCCGCCCAGATGGGCGTCAAGATGCTGACGCTGGACGAGCTGCTGGAGGTCGCCGACTTCATCACCGTGCACCTGCCCAAGACCCCCGAGACCCTCGGTCTCATCGGGAAGGAGGCCCTGCACAAGGTGAAGCCGTCCGTCCGGATCGTCAACGCCGCCCGCGGCGGGATCGTCGACGAGGCCGCGCTGTACTCGGCGATCAAGGAAGGCCGGGTCGCCGGCGCCGGCCTCGACGTGTACGCGAAGGAGCCCTGCACGGACTCCCCGCTGTTCGAGCTCGACCAGGTCGTCTGCACCCCGCACCTCGGCGCGTCCACGGACGAGGCCCAGGAGAAGGCGGGCATCGCCGTCGCCAAGTCGGTGCGCCTCGCCCTCGCGGGCGAGCTCGTGCCCGACGCCGTCAACGTCCAGGGCGGGGTCATCGCCGAGGACGTGCGCCCGGGCCTGCCGCTCGCCGAGAAGCTCGGCCGCATCTTCACCGCCCTCGCGGGCGAGGTCGCGGTCCGCCTCGACGTCGAGGTCTGCGGCGAGATCACCCAGCACGACGTGAAGGTGCTGGAGCTCTCCGCGCTCAAGGGTGTGTTCGAGGACGTCGTCGACGAGACGGTGTCCTACGTCAACGCCCCGCTGTTCGCGCAGGAGCGCGGTGTCGAGGTCCGGCTGACCACCAGCTCGGAGTCTCCCGACCACCGCAACGTGGTGACCGTCCGCGGCACGCTCTCCGACGGCCAGGAAGTCTCGGTCTCCGGTACGCTCGCGGGCCCCAAGCACCTCCAGAAGATCGTCGGCATCGGCGAGTACGACGTGGACCTGGCGCTCGCCGACCAGATGGTCGTCCTGCGCTACTCCGACCGCCCGGGCGTCGTCGGCACCGTCGGCCGCATCCTCGGCGAGGCCGGCCTGAACATCGCGGGCATGCAGGTCGCCCGCGCCGAGGTGGGCGGGGAGGCGCTCGGTGTCCTCACGGTCGACGCCGAGGTCCCGGTCAACGTCCTCGCGGACATCGCCTCCGAGATCGGCGCGGTCTCGGCGCGGACGGTCAGCCTCACCTGATCGCCCCGAAGGCTTGAAGCGCGGCGGAAGGGCCCGGGGAATCCCCGGGCCCTTCCGCTCTTTCCGGTGGTACGAGGCTCAGTGCACGAGGGCTCCGGGAGCCTCGGCCGGCTCCGCCGCGACCGGGGCGGGAGCTCCGATGCCCCGCATCGAGACCACCGCGAGCACCGCCGCCGCGAGCAGCAGCGCCGTGCCGCCCCAGGCCGCGTACCGCATCCCGTGCACGAAGGCCTCCCGGGCCAGCGTCAGGACCTGGCCGCCCGCCTCCCCGCCGAGCCGCTGGGCCACCGCGACCGCGCCGCCCAGGGTCTCCCGCACGGCGGGGTCCGCGCCGGCCAGGTCACCGCGGTAGACGGCGGTGCCGAGGCTGCCGAGGAGCGCCATCCCGAGGGCCCCGCCGAATTCCTGGCCCGTCTCCAGCAGGGAGGCGGCGGAACCGGCCTTCTCGGCGGGCGCCGAGCCCAGCGCCATGTCGGAGACGAGGGACATCACCGTCACGATGCCGGAGGCCAGGACGCCCGCCCCGACCAGCAGGAGCCACAGCGAGTCGGTGCCGACCAGCCCCATCAGGGCGAAACCGGCGGCGGCGAGGGCGAACCCGCCGGCGATGACGTAGGCCCGGTCGGTCTTCTGGGCGACGGCCGCACCGACGGGGGCGGCGGCGCCGATGGCCAGCGAGGGGGCGAGGCTCCACAGGGCCGCTTCGAGGGTGCCCATGCCCAGGACGGACTGGAGGTACTGGGTGGTGAAGTAGGCCGAACCCATCATGGCGAAGGCGGCGATGGTGTTCAGGCCGATGCCGGCCCCGAAGCCGCGGCCCTGGAAGAGCGCCCGGCCGATCATGGCGTCCTCCCGGGTGCGCTGGCGGCGGAGGAAGACGTAGCCGAAGACCAGGCCGACGGCCACGCAGCCGAGGTAGAGCGGTTCGAAGCCCTCGGCCGCGATCTCCTTGAGCCCGTAGACCAGCGGCAGGACGGCGGCCATCGACAGCGGGACGCTCAGCAGGTCGAACCGGCCGGGGGCCGGGTCCTTGAACTCCGGGACCAGTACGGGGACCAGGAGCAGCAGGAGCAGCATGGCGGGGACGTTGATCAGGAAGACGGAACCCCACCAGAAGTGGTTCAGCATCAGGCCGCTCATGACGGACCCGAGGGCGATGCCGCCGGTCATGGCGCCGGACCAGATCGCGATGGCCTGGCCGCGCTGCTTGGCGTCCTGGAAGAGGTTGCGGATCAGTGCCAGCGTGGACGGCATCAGCGTCGCGCCGCCGATGCCGAGCAGTACGCGGGCGGCGATGAGCATGTCGGGGCTGGTGGCGTAGGCGGCGCCGACGGAGGCGAGGCCGAAGGCCGTCGCGCCCGTCAGCAGCAGCTTGCGGCGGCCGATCCGGTCGCCCAGCGAACCCATGGTGATGAGCAGTCCGGAGAGGGCGAAGGCGTAGCTGTCGAAGATCCACAGCTGCTGGGTCGCGCTCGGGTCCAGCTGCCGGGTGATGGCGGGGATGGCGAAGTAGAGGACGGAGACGTCCATCGAGACCAGGAGCAGGGGCAGCACGAGCACGGTGAAGGCGATCCATTCACGGCGGCCGGCGAGGCGTGCTGTAGCAGCGGGGTTCGTCATGAGGAGGAATGTACAGACGTCATAAACGGTTGTCTAGTACGGTCGTGTGGAACGCGTGTCAGAGACGCTGGTCTAGGACGGTTGTCTTGTTATGCTGCGGCCATGGGACATCGTGAAGATCTGCTCGTGGGTGCCAAGAAGTGCCTGATGGAGAAGGGTTTCGTGCGGACCACGGCACGCGACATCGTCAACGCCTCGGGCACCAACCTGGCCTCCATCGGCTACCACTACGGCTCCAAGGACGCGCTGCTGACCCAGGCCTACATCGAACTCATCCAGGAGTGGGGCGACACCTGGACGGCCGACCGGGTCGGCGAGGACGGCTCCCTGGAACGGTTCCGCTCGGTGTGGGAGGGCGTCGTGGCGGGGCACGAGCAGACCGGCCGGCTGTGGGCGGCGAGCATGGAGGTCGCGCTGGGCGGCGAACGGCTGCCCCAGCTGCGTCAACTCCTCGCCGCCTCGCAGGGGGAGGGCCGCAAGGGCATGATCGCGCTGATGACCGGCCGGCCCGAGGAGGAACTGACGGACCGGGACGTGCGCACCCTCGGGTCCTTCTACCAGGCCCTCCTGAACGGCCTGATGATCCAGTGGCTCTTCGACCCCGAATCGGCGGCCACCGCCGAGGAGTTCACCGAGGGCATGCGCATGGCGGCCGAGGGCATCTTCCGGGCGTCGGGAGGGCAGCCGAAGGGCGACGCCTAGGGCGGGTCCGGGCGGTCCGGGGAAAACCGTGCGGCACGCGATCATGCCGTGTGCCTATCGTCGCTGGTCACCCCACAAGGAGGCCAACGTGACGGACTGGACCACCACCCCTGTCGGACCCCACATCCTGCGCGGCGCGCTCGAACTGGAGCGCACCGCGCACGGCCTGCTCCCGCACCGGCTGCCCGGCCGGGCGCGACGGCAGTGCCCCGACCCCTACCTCGCGATGGTCGAGTCCCAGCCGTCCGGCGTCCGGCTCGCGTTCCGCACCCGCGCCACCGCCGTCGAACTGGACGTGCTGCCCACGAAGGTGGTCTACCGGGGCGCCCCGACACCGCCGGACGGTCTGTACGAGCTGGTCGTCGACGGCCTGGTGACCGCGCGGGCCGTGGCCGCCGGCGGCAACGTGCACACCGTCGACATGGCGGGCGGGTCTGCGGTGACCGAGCCAGGGCCGGTCGCCACCGTCCGGTTCACCGGCCTGTCCGCAGGGGAGAAGGAGGTCGAGATCTGGCTGCCCCAGGCGGAGATCACCGAGCTGGTGGCGCTGCGCACCGACGCCCCCGTCACGGCGGCGGCCGACCACGGCCGCCGGGTGTGGCTGCACCACGGCAGTTCGATCAGCCACGGTTCGCGGGACTCCGGCCCGACGGGGACGTGGCCGGCCGTCGCCGCCCGCGCGGGGGGCGTGGAGCTGGTCAACCTCGGTTTCGGCGGCAACGCCCTGCTCGACCCGTTCACGGCCCGGGCCATGCGGGACACCCCCGCCGACCTGATCAGCGTCAAGATCGGCATCAACCTGGTCAACACCGACCTGATGCGGCTGCGCGCCTTCGGACCGGCGGTCCACGGCTTCCTGGACACCCTCCGCGACGGGCATCCGGACACGCCGCTGCTGGTCGTCTCGCCGATCCTGTGCCCGATCCAGGAGGACACCCCCGGGCCCCTCGCCCCGGAGTTCGAGGGCGGGACCCTGCGCTTCCGGGCGACGGGCGACCCCGCGGAGCGGGCCGCCGGGCGGCTGACGCTCAACGTGATCCGGGACGAGCTGGCCCGGATCACCGGGGAACGCGGGGCCGAGGACCCCCACCTGCACTACCTGGACGGCCGCGCGCTGTACGGGGAACCGGACCTGGACGGACTGCCGCTGCCAGACGGGCTGCACCCCGACGCCGCCGGCCACCGCCGGATCGGGGAGAGGTTCGCGGAGCGGGCCTTCGGGGCGGGCGGGCCGTTCGCGGCGAAGGACGCGCAGGCCTGAGGTCACGGCCCGTCAGCGCCGGTCAGGGCACGGCCCGGCGGCGCGGATGCGGGGTCACGGCCCGTCAGCGCGGGCCTGAGGGCACGGCCCGTGAAGCACCCGGCGGCCGGACCCCGGCGGCGTGCCCCGTCAGGTCAGGCGGGCCGTCTTGAGGGCCATGTGGAGCAGCAGCCGGTCCTCGCCCTCGTCCAGGTCGAGCCCGGTCAGCTGCTCCACCCGGCCCAGCCGGTAGTAGAGGGTCTGGCGGTGGATCCCGAGGGCCGCCGCCGCCCGGCCCGCCTGGCCCGCGCAGTCCAGGAACACCTCGGCGGTACGGGCGAGTTCCCGGTGCGCCGGGCCGAGCAGGGTCCGGGTCGCCGGGTCGGCCACGGGGGCCGTCGCCAGTGCGGCCAGCATCCGGTACGGGCCGATCGCCGACCACCGGGCCACCGCTCCGAGCCGGGGCTGGGCGGTCGCCGCCCGGGCCGCCGCCCAGGCCTGCGACCAGGCGTCCGCGAGCCCGGCCGGCCCGCGCCGCGGCTCCGCGATCCCGGCCGTGACGGCCCCGGCCGCCGCCGCGGGACCGGCCGACGCGGGACCGGCGTGCGGCCCCGGCTGCCGGGCCGCCGCCGCGGCGGCGTCCCGGGGCAGGAGCCGGGCCGCCACCGTCTCGGCCGGGGTCAGGATGTCCGCCGAGCGGAGCCTGACCAGCAGCGCCAGGCCCTGCGCGGGCCCGCCGCCCGGCCCCGGGCCGGGTGTCACGCACACCGCCGCCGCGCCCGGCACCGAACCCGGCGCCTCTCCGGCCCACGGGGTCAGGCAGACCACGGCGTGCAGGCCGTCCCCGTCCGGGCCCAGGGCGGAGCGCAGCGCGGCCTCCGCCATGTCCCGCTCCCAGCCTCGCCCGGCGGTGAGCGCCGTACGGAACTCCCGCGACAGGTCCGCCCCCGCCCTGGCCTCCTGCGCGAGCAGTACCCCGATCCGCTCGGCGACCTCCATGGCGGAGGCCAGCGCCCGCGGGCCGGGTCCCGCGCCGGACCCGGGTTCCGGATCGAGGAGCCACACGTAGCCCTGCACGACGCCCCGGTAGCGCACCGGGAGGCAGATCCGGCCCCGGAACACCCCGGCGTCCGGCGCGGCGGGGATCCATACCGGTCCGGTGGCGCGGGCGATGCCGAAGGCCTCGAACCAGGCGCGGACGGCCGCCGTCGACTGCCGGGTGAGGATCGACCGGGTCCGTACCGGGTCCATGGCGAGGTCGTCCTCGCTGTCGTGCGCGCCGAAGGCGATGAGGCGGAAGTCCCGGTTCTCCAGCGTCGCCGGGGCGCCGAGCAGCGCCGAGATCTCGTCCACCAGGTCCTGGTAATCGCCCTTCACCCGGACATTCTCCCACTTCCGGAACCGGCTCTCAGACATATGTATGAGATAGCTGCCACGGATGCGTGACAGCTGTCGATAGCAGAGGATCGTGGAGATCCTTAGGTTTCACGGTGGTTTTACTTGCGTTTTTCTTACGTCCTCCGCCCATCCGGCGACGGATCGTATGTCCGCTTCTGCCACCCGTTGGAGGTGCCCCGTGCTGGGTCCCGCGATCCTCGCCGCGTCGCGCAGCGACAAGATGCGCCGAATCGTTTCTGCCGCCCCCGTGACCAAGCCCGTGGTGAACCGGTTCATCCCCGGTGAGACGGTCGACCAGGTCATCCCGATCGTCGAGGACCTCACGCGCAAGGGCCTCGAGGTCACCCTCGACGTGGTCGGCGAGGACATCACCACCGTGGAGCAGTCCCACGCCGCGCGGGACGCCTACCTGGAGCTGATCGAGCGGCTCGGCGCCCTGGGCCTGGGCGAGAAGGCCGAGATGTCGGTCAAGCTCTCCATGTTCGGCCAGGCGCTGGAGGGCGGCCACGAGCTGGCGCTCGCCAACGTCCGCCCCGTCGTCGAGGCCGCCGCCGCCATCGGCACCACGGTCACCCTGGACGCCGAGGACCACACCACCCTCGACTCGATGTTCGCCATCCACGAGGAGCTGCGCCGGGACTTCCCGCAGACCGGCTGCGTGATCCAGGCGTACCTGTTCCGCACCGAGGCCGACGCCCGCCGGCTGGCCGCCGCCGGGAGCCGCGTGCGGATCGTGAAGGGCGCCTACAAGGAGCCCGCCGAGGTCGCGTACCAGGACAAGGCCGAGACCGACAAGGCGTACGTCCGGATCATGAAGACCCTGATGGAGGGCGACGGGTACCCGATGATCGGGTCCCACGACCCGCGGCTGATCGCCATCGCACAGGAGCTCGCGCGGGCGGCGGGGCGCAAACTGGACGAGTACGAATTCCAGATGCTGTACGGCATCCGCGGCGAAGAGCACCTGCGGCTGGCCGCCGAGGGCCACCGGATGCGTGTCTACACCGCCTACGGGACGGACTGGTACGGCTACTTCATGCGCCGCCTGGCGGAGAAGCCGGCCAACCTCCTCTTCTTCCTCCGCTCGATGATCACCAAGAACTAGGTCCAGAAACTAGCTCAAGGAGTTACCAGCCCCATGGATGCTGTGACCCAGGTCCCCGCGCCGGTCAACGAGCCGGTCCACTCGTACGCCCCCGGCAGCCCGGAGCGCGCACGTCTCGAAATCCAGCTCAAGCAGCTGTCCGAGAACCCGGTCGACCTCCCGATGACGATCAACGGCGTCAAGCGGATGGGCGGCGGCGAGCGCTTCGACGTCGTGCAGCCGCACGACCACAAGTCGGTGCTCGGCACCTACGCCAACGCCACCGAGGCCGACGCCCAGGAGGCCGTCGACGCCGCCCTGGCCGCCGCCCCGGCCTGGCGCGCGATGTCCTTCGACGACCGCGCCGCGATCATCCTGCGCGCCGCGGACCTGCTGGCCGGCCCCTGGCGCGAGAAGCTGGCCGCGTCCACCATGCTCGGCCAGTCGAAGACCGCCCAGCAGGCCGAGATCGACACCCCCTGCGAGCTCGTCGACTTCTGGCGCTTCAACGTCCACTTCGCCCGCCAGATCCTGGCGGAGCAGCCGGCCGCGAACAGCGCCGGGGTGTGGAACCGCAGCGACCACCGCCCGCTCGAGGGCTTCGTCTACGCGATCACCCCGTTCAACTTCACGGCCATCGCCGGCAACCTGCCGACCGCCCCGGCCCTGATGGGCAACGTCGTCGTGTGGAAGCCGTCCCCGACGCAGACGCACTCCGCGGTGCTGCTGATGGAGCTCCTGGAGGCGGCCGGACTGCCCAAGGGCGTCATCAACCTGGTGACGGGCGACGGCATCGCCGTCTCCCAGGTGGCCCTGAACCACCCCGAGCTGGCGGGCATCCACTTCACCGGCTCGACCAAGACCTTCCAGTACCTGTGGAAGACGGTCGGCAACAACATCGAGAAGTACCGGTCCTACCCGCGCCTGGTCGGCGAGACCGGCGGCAAGGACTTCGTCGTCGCGCACCCGTCCGCGGACCGCGGCATCCTCAAGACGGCCCTGACCCGCGGCTCGTTCGAGTTCCAGGGCCAGAAGTGCTCGGCCTCCTCCCGCGCCTACGTCCCGGCGTCGATCTGGAACGACGGCTTCAAGGAGGCCTTCGCGGCCGAGGTCGACGGCATCGCCATGGGTGACGTCCGCGACCTGACGAACTTCATCGGCGCCGTCATCGACGAGCGCTCGTTCGCCAAGAACAAGGCCGCCATCGACCGGGCCAAGGCCGACCCGACCTGCACGATCGTCGCGGGCGGCACGTACGACGACTCGGAGGGCTACTTCGTCCGCCCGACCGTCATCGAGTGCACGGACCCGGAGAACGAGGTCTTCACGACCGAGTACTTCGGCCCGATCCTCGCGATCCACGTCTACGAGGACGAGCAGTTCGACGCGATGCTGGAGCAGATGGAGTCGGTGTCGGCGTACGCCCTGACCGGCGCCGTCATCGCCCAGGACCGCTACGCGGTGGCCGACGCGATGGACAAGCTCCGCTTCGCGGCGGGCAACTTCTACATCAACGACAAGTCGACCGGCGCCGTCGTCGGCCAGCAGCCCTTCGGCGGCGGCCGCGCCTCGGGTACGAACGACAAGGCGGGCGCGGCGTCGAACCTGCTGCGCTGGACCTCGACCCGCTCCATCAAGGAGACGCTGGTCCCGCCCACCGACTACACGTACCCCCACATGGGCTGACCGCCCCCCGCTGAACCCCGCCCCCGTTCCGGTACCCCCGAGCCCGGAGCGGGGGCGGTCTCCATTTCACGGCACCAGCACCACCTTGCCGAGATTGCGGCGCTGCTCGATCACGGCGTGCGCGCGGGCCGCCTCGGCCAGCGGGAACTCCTCGTGGACGCGGGCGCGCAGAGTGCCCGAGTCCCGCATCTCCCACACCTCGCGCAGCCAGCGGGCGTACAGCGCGGGCCGGCCGAGGGCGATGGTCCGCATCTGGAAGCCGATCACCGACGCGCCGCGCACCAGGAGCTCGTACGCCTCCACCGTCCCGCCCCCGGAGCCGAAGGCCACCAGGCGGCCGCCGGGCGCGAGGGCGCGTACGGCGGGGGTGAGCAGGTCGCCCCCGACGCCGTCGAGGACGATGTCGTAGGGGTCACCCCAGGTGCCGTCCCCGTACAGGACGACGTCGTCGGCACCGAGGGCGCGGACGAACTCCGCCTTGGCGGGGTCGCTGACGGCGGCCACCAGGCGGCCGGCGCCACCGGCCTTGGCGTACTGGAGCGCGAGGGTGCCGACGGCGCTGGCCGCCGCCGTCACCAGGACCGACTCGCCGGGCTCCGGCCGCGCGGCCTCGTACGCGCCGCGCGCCACCAGGCCGCTGCGCACGAGGGCGACCGCCTCGACGGCGCTCGCACCGTCGGGGACGCGGGAGGCCATGGCGGTGGCCACGACGGCGAACTCGGCGTAGGCCTCGGCGAAGCAGAGCCCGGTGACGCGGTCGCCGACGGCGAAGCCGGTCACGTCGGCGCCGAGGGCCGTCACGGTGCCGGCGACCTCTCCGCCCAGCGGCATCGGCTCGCGGTTCTCGCGCACCTTGCGGACGGTGGGCAGGGTGACGCCGATCGCCTCGACGCGGACGAGCAGTTCGCCGGCCGCCGGGCGGGGAGGCTGCGCCTCTTCGACGAAGAGCACGTCGGGGCCGCCGTTGACCTCGTACCGGACACGTCGCAAGGGACCCCCTCGATCCATTCATTGGGTTTCCCAACGATAACCCATGTCGTGGGTACTCCCAACGGTTTTCGGATAGGCTGGACCCATGGCCTCAGCGCTCGCCCGCATCCAGACCCTGCCGAGCTGGCTCGTCGGCCGGGTGGCGGCCCGCGGCCGCGCGCTGGTCGCCGACGCGCTCGCCGCGGAGGGGCTCAAGCCCGCGCACCACGCGGTGCTCGCGGCGACCGACGAGTACGGCCCCCTCGCCCAGGCCGACCTGGGCCGGCGGCTGGCCGTCGACCCCAAGGACCTGGTCGGCCTGCTGAACCACCTCCAGGACGCCGGCCTCGTCCTGCGCACCCCGGACCCCGCCGACCGCCGCAAGAACGCCATCAGCCTCACCCCGGCCGGCGCTGACACCCTGGCCCGCTGCGGAGCCCTCGCGCAGGCGGCGAACGCGGAGTTCCTGGCCCCGCTGGAGCCGGCGGAGCGGCGCACGCTGATGGCCCTCCTCGGCCGCATCCACGACGCCGCTCCCTAGGACTCCGGGCGGGCGGTCAGATCTCGACCAGGACCTGGTCCAGGGACTTGCGGACCAGGTCCGGGACCTCGCAGTCCTCCGCGGGGTAGCCGACCGGGATGACGGCGAACGCCTTCTCGTTCTCCGGGCGGTCCAGGACGTGGGCCAGGAAGCGCATCGGGCTCGGTGTGTGGACGAGCGCCGCCAGGCCGCTGAGGTGAAGGGCGGACAACAGCATGCCGACCGCGATGCCCACCGACTCGTCGACGTAGTAGTGCTTGCGCTTGATGCCGTTCGGTCCGAGCCAGTAGCGCTGCTGGAAGACCACGATCAGGGCGGGCGCGTCGGTCAGGTGGGTCTTGACGGCGTCCGTGCCGATCGGGCGCAGCGCGGCCAGCCACTCGTCGCCGAGGCGGCCGTCGTAGGAGATCTGCTCCTCCTGCTCCGCAGCGGCGCGGATCTGCTGCCGGATGCCTGGGTCCCTGACCAGGACGAACGTCCACGGCTGCTGGTGCGCGCCGGAGGGGGCGGTGGCCGCACAGGCGATGGCGTCCCGGACGGCCTGGTCGGGCACCGGGTCGGTGGAGAAGTGGCGGACGGTCCGCCGCTCGTCCATCCGCGCCCGCAACTCCGCTGCGCGCGCGAGGGATTCCCGGCCGGGCATGCGCGCCGGGCGGTAGGCGACGGGCCGGTAGGGCCGGCCGTGGGTGGGGGTCCAGTGCTGGGTCTCAGGCGACATGCGCAGATCTTCACGCGGTGGACCCGTGGCCGCCAGGGTCCGGACACCACCGCCCTGTCCGATGTGTGCCGGACGGGACAGGTATGGGCATGGCGGGCGCCGGTCGATTCCCCTGCTGGGGGGGTTGTTCCGACGGACGCTCCCTGAGGGGCCTGGGACTGCCCGTGGCGGGCGCCGCCGTTCGCCGCCGCCCCCGCCACACGGCTGGACCACTGGCCGCGCCCGGTCCGCGTCCCCGGTGTCGACCTGCGCCGGAGCGGTGGAGCGCGCGGTGGACCACGCCCGCCGCCCGGCCGGCGCCGGGCCGCGCGGACGGCGCTCGGCGGGTGCGGCGCCGGGGAGCGCCGATCGCACGGCGGGCCGTCCGGGTTCCGCGGCCGCCGCGCGTTTCCGGCCTTTCCCGGCGCCCCCGGCGCCTTGGTAGCGTCGCCGGATGACCGTACGCGTCGTGCACACTGCCGAACTGACCGGCACGGAACTGCGCGAGCTCCGTGCCTTCCTCGACGCCGCCTTCGAAGGGCAGTTCGCGGACGAGGACTTCGAGCACGCCCTGGGCGGGCTGCACGTACTGGTCCGCGAGGACGGCGTGCTCCTCGCGCACGGGAGCGTCGTGCAGCGCCGGGTGGTGCACCGCGGCCGGGCGCTGCGCACCGGCTACGTCGAGGCCGTGGCGGTACGGGCGGACTCGCGCCGGCGCGGGCTCGCCGGGCGGGTCATGGCCGAGCTGGAGCGGCTGATCGGCCGGGCCTACGTCCTCGGGGCCCTCTCCGCGTCGCAGGCCGGGGCGGCCCTCTACGCGGGCCGGGGCTGGCGCCCGCACCCGGGACCGGTCGGCGTCCTGGGTCCCGCCGGACCCGAGCGGCTCACCGAGGAGGAGGGCTCCACCTACGTGTGGACGCCGCCCGGCGGGGTCCGGCTCGACCCCGCCGGGCGGCTCGACTTCGACTGGCGCGACGGGGACGTGCTCTGACTACGAGCCCGAGATGCTCGGCGCGCCCGTCTCGATGTGGCCGGTGTAGCGGCGCGACCAGGTGCCGTCGCAGTCCGCCAGGACCGTGAAGTCGTACCAGCCGTTGCTGTGGGCGACCGCGTTGAAGTAGTCCTCGCCGGCGGAGTTCGCCGGGACGGTGTACGTCCACGGGCCGTCCGCGCGGTAGGCGTTCGAGCGGATGGTGAAGGTGACCGGCGCGGCCGAGGCGTTGGTCATCTTGAGGTAGAGCGCGGTCTTGCCCGTGCCCGGCTCCACCGCGTAGCGGGCCGCGACCTCGACCGCCTTCCCCGCCTTCGACGCGTCGCCGATGAAGCGCCGCAGGAAGCGGTTGGGGCCGTACATCGAGATGTCGTACTTGCCGGAGCCGCTGCCCAGCCCGATGTTGAAGTAGTCCGTCGCGGTGGAGCCGGCGTCGACCGTGTACTGCCAGGCCGCCGTGTCGCGGTACTGGTGCGGGTGGATCGAGAAGTGCGCGGCCTGCTTCGCCTGCGCGCCCTGGTTGGTCATCGAGAACCAGGCCAGGATCTTGCCCGCCGCCCCGAACTCGAAGCGGTCGAGGTTGCCGTTCACCTGGTAGGGCAGGGCCCGCGCCGGACGGGTCCCGGCTTCCTGCGCCGGGAGGGCGTTGTCCTGCGGCGCCGGGTTGGGCAGCGGGCCGCAGGTCGACTGGCCGATGACCTTGGCCGTCGAGGGGAGCCCGGCGGGGACTCCGTAGACGGGGTGGGCGAAGTCGAAGACGCCGGTCAGGTCGCCCGTCACCTTGCGGCGCCACGCGCTGATGTTGGGACAGCCGGCCGGGGTGCCCAGGGCCGAGGTCCAGGTCTCCATGAAGCGCAGGACGGACGTGTGGTCGAAGACCTCGGAGCTGACCCAGCCGCCCCGGGTCCACGGGGACATCACGATCATCGGGACCCGGAAGCCGAGGCCGATCGGGGTGCCGTCGATGTACTCGCCGGGCGTGCCGGGCGGGGCGACCGGCGGCGCGACGTGGTCGAAGAACCCGTCGTTCTCGTCGTAGTTGAGGAAGAGGACCGTGGAGTCGAAGACCTCCGGGTTCGCGGCGAGCGCGCGGTAGACCAGGTCGACGAAGTGCGCGCCGTCGCCGGGCGGCGCGTAGGGGTGTTCCGAGAAGGCCTCGCTGGCCACGACCCAGGACACCTGGGGGAGGGTGCCGGCGACCGCGTCGGCGCGGATCGCCGCCGCGATGTCGTCCGGGGTGGAGCCGGTGGCCTTGGGGGAGCCCATGCCGCGGTCCCACAGCGGGTTGCCCGGGGCCGCGTCCGTGAACTTCTTGAAGTAGGCCAGGCCGTTGTCGCCGTAGTTGTCCTGGGCGTTCTGGTAGACCTTCCAGCTCATCCCGGCCCGCTGGAGGGCCTCGGCGTACGTCTCCCAGGTCAGCCCGGACTCGTCGCCGCCGTCCTTGCTGCCCGCGTCGACCTTGCCGCTCCACAGGAACGTGCGGTTGGGGCCGGTCGCGCTGAGGGTGGAACAGAAGTAGGCGTCGCAGACCGTGTAGTTGTCGGCGAGCCCGTAGTGGAACGGGATGTCGCCCCGGTCGAGGTGGCCGAGGGTGCGGGTGTTGCCGACGCCGGTGACCCAGTTGTCCATCCGGCCCTTGTTCCAGGCGGCGTGCTGCGAGGTCCAGCTGTGCGGGAGGTCGCCGTTGCACTGGGCGAGGGTCTCGCTGTCCACGCCGCCGGCGGCCGGGGTGGCGCTCAGTTTCCAGGGGTACTGGCGCCCGCCCCAGTTGGGCTGGTTGAAGGTGCTCCAGCCGCCCGGCAGGTTGCCGGCCGCGCGGTCGCCGAAGCCGCGGACGCCCTTCAGCCTGCCGAAGTAGTGGTCGAAGCTGCGGTTCTCCTGCATGAGGACGACCACGTGCTTCACATCGGTGATCGTGCCCGTCGCGGCGGCCGCGGCCGCCGTCGTCGGTGTGACCGCGGGCAGGGCGGCTCCCGCCATCAGCCCGGCGCCGATACCCACGAAACCTCTGCGGCTGATCGGTGTCACTGGCTACTCGCCTCCAACTCGGGTGCCCCGCCGGCACATCGTCCGAAAGAGTGGCGGGCGCCGGGTCAAAGGTCCACATCCGTGCGGTAAGTAGTCGGTGAACTTCCGGGTGGCCGGAATCAGCTGTCGGTCCGAACGAGCATCTTGCCCAGGTTTTCCCCCCGGAGCATGCCCAGGAAGGCCTCCACCGTGTGATCGAACCCCTGCACAACGGTGGTATCGGTACCTATCCGGCCACTGCGCAGGTGCGGGACCACGAACTGCTCCAGTTCGTCCTGGAGATTGGTGTGATGGCGAACCAATACCCCTTCGAGCCGCAGTGACTTGTGGACGACCTCGAAGAGGTTGCGCGGAGCGGCGGGGGAGCGGTCGCCGTTGTACATCGAGATCGCGCCCACCCAGGCGATCCGCCCGAACTCGCGCAGCACGTCGATCGCCCCCGCCAGGTGGTCCCCGCCCACGTTGTCCACGTACACGTCGATACCGCCCGGCGCGGCCTGTGCCAGCTGCTCGCCGACCGGCCCCTCGTGGTAGTCGAAGGCGGCGTCGAAGCCCAGCTCGCCGGTCAGGTGGGCGACCTTGGCCGCCGAGCCCGCGCTGCCGATGATCCGGCGGGCGCCCAGCAGGCGGGCGATGTGCCCGGTCGCCGTACCGACCCCGCCCGCGGCGGCGGAGACGAAGAGGTCCTCGCCTTCCCGCAGCCCCGCCGTCCGGGTGAGGGCGGCGTACGCGGTCAGGCCGGTGCCACCGAGGATGGACAGGTAGGCCTCAAGGGGGACGCCCTCGTGGTTGCGCAGCCGGCGGGTGCCGTCCACGCCCAGGGTGACCAGCGCGTGGGTGCGCCAGCCCTGCCGGTGGAAGACGAGGTCGCCTTCGGCCAGCCCGGGGTCCCGGGAGGCGATCACCCGGCCGACCGCGCGCCCCTCCAGGGGGGTGTGCAGGTCGAAGCCGCCCTCGCCGCCGTCCATCAGCCCGCGGTGGTAGGGGTCGACGGAGAGCAGGAGGTTGTGGACCAGGGCGGTCCCGGGGGCGGGGTCGGGGACCGGGGTGCGCACGTAGGCGAAGTCGGTGGCTTCGGGGAAGCCGGAGGGGCGGGCGGTCTGGTGGACGGCGTAGCCGGTCTGCGTGGTCATGGCAGTGACCGTAGGAAGGAATCCCGGGCCAGGGCAGGGGGTTGGGCTCATGGAAGCCGCACACCCATGAATCCCGCTCATAGAACGAGGTGAGAGCCCGCATGACCGAGCTCGCTCCGCAGGAACTGCGCATCCTGGTGGCCGTCGCCGAGACCGGCGGCTTCTCCGCCGCGGGCGCCGCGCTCGGCATCGGCCAGTCGGCCGTCTCGCACTCGGTGCGCGGCAGCGAGGCCAAGGTCGGCGCGGTGCTCTTCGAGCGCGGGCGCGCCGGGTCCGTCCCCACCCCGGCGGGCGAGCGGGCCGTCGCCCTCGCCAGGCGCATCCTGCGGCTGTACGAGGTCCTGGGGGCCGAGGCCCGGGGAGCCGGCCGGGCCCCGGGCGGGGCGGTGGCGGGCGTGCTGCGCATAGCGGCGTTCCGCAGCGCGGCCCTGCACCTGCTGCCGCCGGCCCTGGAGCGCCTCACCGCCCGCCACCCGGGGCTGCGCCCCGAGGTGCGGGTCGTGCGCGAGCTCGGCCCCGGTACCGCGGGGGAGGTGCTGGCCGGCCGGGCCGACCTGGGCATCGCCACCCTCGGCGGCTCGGCGGGGCTGCCCTCCGGCCTGCTGAGCGGGGTCATCGCCGAGGAGGCGTACGCACTGGTCCACCCGGTGGGACACCCGGACCCCAGGGCGCTGCCGCTGCTGGACTGGGACGAGAACTGCGGCTCCTGCACGCGGGCCTGGTGGGAGGCGCAGGACTGGATCCCGCGGGCCACCGTCAAGGCGGAGGACGACGGCATGGTGCTGACCATGGTCGGCCGGGGGCTGGGGATGGCGATCCTGCCCGAGCTGTCCTTGCGCGAGGCGGGCGGGACCGTCGAGGTCACTGACCTGGGTCCGGGGAGGCCGGTGAGGCAGGTGGGATACGTCACCACACCGGAATCTGCATCCACCCTCGCCGTACGGGCTCTGATCAGGGAACTCCGCTCGGACAACGGCTGAAAGAGGAACCGGTCCGGGGCCACGTGGGCACCCCGTTCGAGTCATTCCCGTCTCAGATACTAGGAAGTCCGAGTAATTGCGGAGACAGACAGCGGCACCTGCCCTAGCTTTGTAGGAGCCGAACGTCTCGCCGATCCGGCGAATGGCGGTCGAGAGCGCGCGCCCTTTGGCAGGCAACCCCTGCGGCGCACCGCTCCCCGCCTCTTCCGGCGCCTTGAAGGAACCCCTCATCCGTGGCCCCGCCACGCCGTGATCTCAAGGAGTCGATCACCATGACCCGTACCAGCACCGTCCGCCGCGTCCGCCACTCCTCCACCGCCGACGCCGACCGCAAGAACGCCGCCGCCGCCCTCCAGCGGGCGCTGGACCGCCGTGACAACGGCGGCTCGACCGGCCACTGAGCCGCAGCGCGGCCCGCTCGTCACCCGCCCCCGGTCCCAGCCCCCGCCCGGGCCGCACCCCGGACCACCTCCCGTTTTCCCGCGTCCACATGGTGGACGGAAGATGTCTGAGGGCTGGGACAGGGAGTACGGTTCCGACATGTCGACCAGCATCAATCTCGCAGTGATCCCCGGTGATGGCATCGGCCAGGAAGTCGTGGCTCAGGGCCTCAAGGTCCTTACCGCGGTCCTGCCCCAGGATGTGAAGCTGGAGACCAAGGAATACGACCTCGGCGCCCAGCGCTGGCACCGCACCGGTGAGACCCTCCCGGAAGCGGAGCTCGACGCCCTCAAGCACCACGACGCGATCCTGCTGGGCGCCATCGGCGACCCCTCGGTCCCCTCGGGGGTCCTGGAGCGCGGTCTGCTGCTGAAGCTCCGCTTCGCCTTCGACCACTTCATCAACCTGCGCCCCTCGAAGCTCTTTCCCAACACGGCCACCCCCCTGGCCGGCCGTCCGGAGATCGACTTCGTCGTCGTGCGCGAGGGCACCGAGGGCCCGTACACCGGCAACGGCGGCAGCCTGCGCACGGGGACGCCCGCCGAGGTGGCCACCGAGGTCAGCATCAACACCGCGTACGGTGTGGAGCGCGTCGTCCGCGACGCGTACGAGCGGGCCAACGCCCGCCCGCGCAAGAAGCTGACGCTGGTCCACAAGAACAACGTCCTCGTGTACGCGGGGCACATGTGGAAGAACATCTTCGACAGGGTCGGCCGGGAGTACCCCGAGGTCACCACCGACTACCTGCACGTCGACGCCGCGACGATCTTCTTCGTCACGCAGCCCGAGCGCTTCGACGTCATCGTCACGGACAACCTCTTCGGTGACATCCTCACCGACCTGGCCGCGGCCGTCACCGGCGGCATCGGCCTGGCCGCCTCCGGGAACATCAACCCGACCGGCGCCTTCCCGTCCATGTTTGAGCCCGTCCACGGCTCGGCCCCGGACATCGCCGGCACCGGCAAGGCCGACCCGACCGCGACGATCCTCTCCGTCGCCCTCCTGCTGCGCCATCTGGGCTACGAGGCCCAGGCCGTCCGCATCGAGGAAGCGGTCTCCGCCGACCTGGCCGAGCGCGACGGAACCTTCCGCTCCACCGACGCGATCGGCAACGCCCTCGCCGCGCGCGTAGCCGGCTGACCCGGCAGAGCTCCACACCCAGGAAGCCGCCGGGTCGCGATCACCGCACCCGGCGGCTTCTCCTGCGCGGCCCCGGGTGCCACCATCTCCCCTGGGCCGCATCACCCCGTTTCTCCGCGGACACCGCGCGCGCGATAATCGAACGCGAGGCCGCGGAATACGGGGAAGCTCGGACGTCCTAGTACGCGTGAGCGCGGTCCGCCATACACAAACGGTGAAGGACAAGCACTCATGACGACGCCCACCATCGAGCTGAAGCCCTCCTCGAACCCCCTGTCCGACGCGGAGCGCGAGGCGATCCTGGCCAGCCCCGGTTTCGGCCGCCACTTCACCGATCACATGGTGACGATCAAGTGGACCGAGGGCCGCGGCTGGCACGACGCCGAGCTGGTCCCGTACGCGCCGCTGTCGATCGACCCGGCGAACATGACCCTGCACTACGCGCAGACCATCTTCGAGGGCCTCAAGGCCTACAAGCAGCCCGATGGCACGGTCGCCACGTTCCGCCCCGAGGCCAACGCCGAGCGTTTCCAGGCCTCCGCGCGCCGCATGGCGATGCCGGAACTCCCCGCCGACCTGTTCATCGCCGCCTGCGATGCCCTCATCGCGCAGGACCGCGCCTGGGTGCCGGACTCGGGCGAGGCCTCGCTGTACCTGCGTCCGTTCATGTTCGCGTCCGAGGTCGGCCTGGGTGTCCGCCCGGCCAACGAGTTCCTGTTCATGGTCATCGCCTCCCCGGCCGGCGCGTACTTCCCCGGCGGCGTCAAGCCCGTCTCGGTCTGGCTCTCGGAGGAGTACGTCCGCGCCGTCAAGGGCGGTACGGGCGCGGCCAAGACCGGCGGCAACTACGCGGCCTCCCTCGTGGCCCAGGCCCAGGCCGCCTCGCACGGCTGCGACCAGGTGGTGTGGCTCGACGCCGTCGAGCACCGCTGGATCGAGGAAATGGGCGGCATGAACCTGTACTTCGTGTACGGCGAGGAGGACGGCACCCAGCGCATCGTCACCCCCGAGCTCACCGGCTCGCTCCTGCCGGGCATCACCCGCGACTCCCTCCTCACCATCGCCCGCGACCTCGGCTACACCGCCGAGGAGGGCCGGATCAGCACGGAGGACTGGAAGCGCGACAACGAGAACGGGACCCTGACCGAGGTGTTCGCCTGCGGCACCGCCGCCGTCATCACTCCGGTCGGCTCGGTCAAGTCGGAGCGCGCCAACTGGACGCAGGGCACCGGCGAGCCGGGCGAGGTGACCATGAAGCTCCGCAAGGCGCTGCTGGACCTCCAGACCGGCCACGCCGCCGACACCCACGGCTGGATGCACCCGCTCGGCTAGGCCCGTCCGGGTACGCGCGAAGGCCCGCCCCTTCTTCGGGGCGGGCCTTTCGTGTGCGGGACGCGGGGGAGCCTTACGCCGCCACGGGCTCCTCGGCGGCGTTTTCGGCGGCCGGGGCGGGGGCCGTGCGGCCGGTCAGGGCGGTCAGGGC
Organism: Streptomyces sp. NPDC054883; assembly: GCF_053610645.1. NCBI lineage: Bacteria > Bacillati > Actinomycetota > Actinomycetes > Kitasatosporales > Streptomycetaceae > Streptomyces > Streptomyces sp. NPDC054883. The sequence goes on from NZ_JBSGYT010000006.1 coordinate 19,990, forward strand.
CGTGTAGGCCAGGCCGCCGGCCAGGCCGGAGAGTACGAAGGAGCAGTCCACCCCGCCGGTCAGGGCCAGCAGCGGGCCCTCGTAGAACGGGGTGGTCACGGCGAGCAGGCCGACGCCCGCGCCGATCGCCCAGGCGGCGGTGGCCTGGACGTTCCAGCCCGCGCGGTACCAGTAGATCCCGCCCACCGAGCGGCGGTTGAAGACCTGGAGCGCATCGGCGTCGTACTGTCCGCGGCAGCGGACGTAGCCGATGAGGGTGATGACGGCCCACGGGGTGCCGATCGCGGTCAGCAGCAGGACGAACGAGGTCATCGCGGACTGGACGTCCCACTCGAACGAGCCGAAGAAGACGAACGCGGTGGCGACGGCGGCGGCGATCACGGTGGCCTTGGTGCGGGTGGCCTTCGGGACGATCGCGTCCAGGTCGAGGCCCATGGAGTAGAGCATCAGCCCGGCGTTGCCCACCGAACCGGCCGCGGCCGCCGCGAGCAGCGGGACCAGGTACCAGAAGGGCGCGGCCTCGACGAGCGGCCCGGCGTAGTCGGCACCGGCCTTGGCGGCGAGCGCGGTGTACGTACCGAACAGCTGCGGGATCAGGAGGCCGATCGCCAGCCCCAGACAGGTGCCCCAGAAGACCTTGCGGGAGCTGTGCCGGGTCGGGGAGATGTAGCGGGTGTAGTCGCCGAGCAGCGTGATGAACGCGACGGGACCGCTCAGGCCGGCCGCGACGGCCGCCAGCAGCCAGGTCGGCCAGAACGAGCCGAGCAGGTAGGCGGTCTCCGGCGGCGCGGCGGTGGTGAAGTCCGGCGCGTAGGCGTAGATGCCGATGGCCAGCAGGATCACCATGCCGATGGAGAGCACCTTGCTCATGCGCAGCAGGAGCCGGTAGCCGAAGACGGCTCCCACGACGGTGAAGGCGGCCAGTACGCCGTACATCACCGCGTGGGTGGCGCCGGTGTCCGGGAGCCCCACGAGCCGCGCCAGGGTGCCGACCATCACGTCGCCGCCGATCCACAGGGTCAGGGCGGTGTAGCCGAGCGCGAGGAGCAGGCCCACGACGGAGCCGACGAGCCGTCCCCGGACGCCGAACTGGGCGCCGCTGGAGGTCGACAGGTTGGTGGCCGTCCGCAGGGAGACCAGCGCCAGTGGCGCGGTGAAGACGATGCCGACGAGCGTGCCGGTCACGATGGCCGTCAGCGAGGGCCACAGGCCCAGTCCGAAGGACGGGGGCAGCCAGCCGAACACGATCACGCCGAGGCAGAGATTGGAGCCGAGCAGGATCGATATCAGGTCACGGGGACCGCTCGTCCGCTCCTCCTCGGGGATCGTGTCGACTCCGCGCTGTTCGATGGGCATGGGGGAGCTCCCTTGGCAGGGCGGGGGGTGGGTGCGCTTCGTTTGAGCGACATTCAATGTGACCTAAGCCAAGGTCCCAGGTCAATGCTTCATTGCAGAGAAGTGAAGAGTTAGAGTGATGCTCTAACCCATCGAACCAAAAGGTGGTGGATCGGCGTGCGGCTGACCCCTACGGAGCGCGACCGGCTGCTGCTGCGCGGCGCCGCGGAACTGGCCAGGGCCCGGCGGGCCCGGGGCCTCAAGCTCAACGTCCCGGAGGCCACCGCGCTCATCGCGGACACGGTCTGTGAGGCGGCCCGCGACGGCAAGCGGCTGGCCGAGGCCATCGAGGAGGCCCGCAGCGTGCTGGGCCCCGACGACGTGCTGCCCGGCGTGTCCGACGTGGTCACCGAGGTGCACGTCGAGGCCGTCTTCGACGACGGGTCCCGCCTCGCGGTGGTCTCCTCGCCGATCCGGGGCGCCGCGGGCCTGGGCGACGACGCGCCCGGCGCGGTGGTGCCCGGCCCGGGCGCGCCGCAGCCGGAGCCGGTCCTGCACCTGCGGGTGCGCAACACGGCCTCGGTGCCGGTGAGCGTCACCTCCCACTTCCACTTCTTCGAGGCGAACCCGCGCCTGGACTTCGACCGCGCCGCGGCCTACGGGATGCGGCTGTGCGTGCTCGCCGGCTCCTCCGTACGGTTCGACCCGCACGGCGAGGCCGAGGTCGGGCTGGTCCCGATCGGCGGCGCGCGGGTGGCCATCGGCTTCGCCGGGCTGGTCGACGGGCCGCTGGACGCCCCCGGCGCCAAGGAGGAGGCCCTGCGCCGTGCGGCCGCGTGCGGCTATCTGGGCACCGGCGACCCCATCGACGGGACCACGGACGAGGCCACGGACGGAGACCAGGCGTGAGCAGGCAGACCAAACACAGCGACCACTGCGCGCCGGGCGCGAGCCGGCACATCGACCCGCACGAGTACGCCTCCGTCTTCGGCCCCCGGGCCGGCGACCGGGTCCGGCTCGGCGACTCGGGCCTGACGGTCCGCGTCGAGCACGACGCGCAGCAGCCGGGCGACGAGTTCCTGGCCGGCTTCGGCAAGACCGCCCGAGACGGGCTGCACCTCAAGGCCGCCGCCGTCCGCGAGACCTGTGACGTAGTGATCAGCAACGTTCTGGTCATCGATGCCGTCCTCGGCATCCGCAAGGTCTCCATCGGCATCCGCGAGGGCCGCATCCACGCGATCGGCCGGGCCGGCAACCCCGACACCCTCGACGGCGTGGACGTCGTCGTCGGCACCGGTACCTCGATCGTCTCCGGCGAGGGCCTCATCGCCACCGCCGGAGCCGTGGACACCCACGTGCACCTGCTCTCCCCGCGCATCATGGAGGCCTCGCTCGCCGCCGGTGTCACCACCGTCATCGGCCAGGAGTTCGGCCCGGTCTGGGGCGTGGGCGTCAACTCCCCGTGGGCCCTGAAGCACGCCTTCAACGCCTTCGACGCCTGGCCCGTGAACATCGGCTTCCTCGCCCGCGGCTCCTCCTCGGACGCCGCCCCGCTGGTGGAGGCGCTGGCCGAGGGTGGTGCGAGCGGGTTCAAGGTCCACGAGGACATGGGCGCGCACACCCGCGCGCTGGACACCGCGCTGCGGGTGGCCGAGGAGCACGACGTGCAGGTCGCCCTGCACAGCGACGGCCTCAACGAGTGCCTCTCCGTCGAGGACACCCTGCGCGTACTGGACGGCCGCACCATCCACGCCTTCCACATCGAGGGCTGCGGCGGCGGACACGTCCCCAACGTGCTCAAGATGGCGGGCGTACCGAACGTCATCGGCTCCTCCACCAACCCCACCCTGCCCTTCGGCCGGGACGCGGTCGCCGAGCACTACGGCATGATCGTCTCGGTCCACGACCTCAAGCCGGACCTCCCGGGCGACGCGGCCATGGCCCGCGACCGGATCCGCGCCGGGACGATGGGCGCCGAAGACGTCCTGCACGACCTGGGCGCGATCGGCATCACCTCCTCCGACGCCCAGGGGATGGGCCGCGCCGGCGAGACCATCCGGCGCACCTTCGCCATGGCCGCCAAGATGAAGGGCGAGCTGGGCCCGCTGGCCGGCGACGGCGAGGGCGACGACAACGCCCGCGTCCTGCGCTACATGGCCAAGCTCACCATCAACCCCGCCATCGCCCACGGCCTGGCCCACGAGATCGGTTCCATCGAGGTCGGCAAGCTCGCCGACATCGTGCTGTGGCGCCCGCAGTTCTTCGGCGCCAAGCCCCAGCTCGTCCTGAAGTCCGGCTTCCCGGCGTACGGGGTCACCGGTGACCCCAACGCCGCCACCGACACCTGCGAACCGCTGGTTTTGGGGCCGCAGTTCGGCGCCTACGGGGCCACCGCCGCCGACATCTCCGTCGCGTTCGTCTCCGCCGCGGCCGCCGCCCTCGGCTCCGACCAGATGCCCACGCGCAGGCGCCGGGTGGCCGTCCGCGGCACCCGCGGCATCGGCCCCGCGGACCTCCTCCTCAACTCCCGGGTGGGCGCGGTCGACGTGGACGCGCAGAGCGGTCTCGTCACCCTCGACGGTGACCCGCTGCGCTCCGAAGCGGCCGATTCGGTCTCCCTCAACCGCCTGTACTTCCTGTAACAGACAGCCTCTAAGGACCCCTCCATGACCAAGCCCGCCGCCGACGGCTTCCGGATGCCCGCCGAGTGGACGCCCCACGAGCGCACTTGGATGGCCTGGCCCAGCCCCAACCCCACCTTCACCAACGACCAGGAGCTCGCCGAGGCCCGCCGGGCGTGGGGCGCCGTCGCCCGCGCGGTGCGCGGCTACGAGCCCGTGACGCTCGTCGTCTCGCCGGGTGACGCGGACAGTGCCCGTGCCATCGTGGGCGACGAGGTCGACCTCGTGGAGCGGGAGCTCGACGACGCCTGGATGCGTGACATCGGCCCCACCTTCGTCACGAACGACGCGGGCGAGCTGGCCGCCGTCGACTGGACCTTCAACGGCTGGGGCGCCCAGGAGTGGGCCCGCTGGGACCACGACGAGAAGATCGCCCGGCACGTCTCGGACCTGGCCGGCACCCGGACGTACAGCACCCCGCTGGTCAACGAGGGCGGCGCCATCCACGTCGACGGCGAGGGCACCGTGCTCCTCACCGACACCGTGCAACTCGGCGAGGGCCGCAACCCCGGCTGGACCCGCCAGCAGGTCGAGGAGGAGATCCACGCCCACCTCGGCACCACCAAGGCCGTCTGGCTGCCGTACGGCCTGGCCGGGGACTACGGCACCTACGGCACCCAGGGCCACGTGGACATCGTCGCGGCCTTCGCCCGCCCCGGCGTCGTCATGGTCCACAGCCAGCCCGACCCGGCCCACCCGGACCACGAGCGCTGCAAGACCATCGCCGCCATCCTGCGGGCCTCCACCGACGCCCGGGGCCGCCTGCTGGAGGTCGTGGAGATCCCGGCGCCGACCGTGCTGGAGGAGGACGGCGAGTGGGTCGACTACTCGTACATCAACCACTACCTGTGCAACGACGGTGTCGTCCTGTGCTCCTTCGACGACCCGCGCGACGAGGAGGCGGCGGAAATCTTCCGCGGTCTGTTCCCGGAGCGGACCGTGACCCTCGTTGACGCACGTACGATTTTCGCCGGGGGTGGCGGTATCCACTGCATCACCCAGCAGCAGCCGAAGGTCTGATCCAGGCGGACGGACCCGATGTGAGGAGAGGCCCATGGCGGCGGGTGGAGTACGGCCGGCGCGGAAGAACGCCCCGCCGCGCGAGGACGTACTCGTCGCCGCCATGGCCACGATCGCCGAACGCGGCCTCGACGGCCTGACCATGGCCGGCCTGGGCCGCCAGGTCGGCATGAGCAGCGGCCACCTCCTCTACTACTTCGGCAGCAAGGACGAACTGCTGCTGCGGACGCTGGAGTGGAGCGAGGCCGCGCTCGGCACCGAGCGGCGGGCCCTGCTCTCCCGCAGCGGCACGGCGCGCGAACGGCTGGCCGCCTACGTGGACCTCTACGTTCCCGACGGCGCCCGGGACCCGCACTGGACCCTGTGGCTGGAGGTCTGGAACCGTTCGCAGAACGCCGGACCCCGGGAACGCGACCGGCAGGCCGCCATCGAGGGGGCCTGGCACCGCGACCTCGTGGCCCTGCTCGCCGAGGGCATCTCGCGCGGGGAGTTCCGGCCGGTGGACGCCGACCGCTACGCGGCCCGGCTGCGGGCCCTGCTCGACGGGTTCAGCATCCAGGTCGCCGTCGGCCTGCCCGGAATAGGGCGGGACGACATCCTCGGCCACGTGCGGGAATTCGTGGACGGGACGCTGGCGGCGCCGCCGGGCTGACCCCGACGGCGGCCGCCCGCATAGTGAGACGTCGGTCCGCGCGCGCGGACCCGTGTGACACACTGCGGACGTGCCTGCTCAGCTCATGATTATGGACAGCAGCGCGCCGGTCCGCAGTGACCGCTGAGCCCTGGAACAACCAGGGGAAAGCGGCCACCGTGCCCCAGACCCGCGCGCAGACCTCTCGCACCCGCGAGGGGTCTTTTCGTTTCCCGGCCCATTCCTGCCGGGGCCCGGCAGCGCGCGATGATGGGGGCAGTGGATCCCCGGTCTCCGGAACCACTCATCCGACAGGAGTCTGACCAGCATGACGACGACAGAGGCGACGGAGCCGCACACAGGCCCTGCCGACGGCTTCCACGTCTTCGACACCACCCTGCGCGACGGCGCCCAGCGCGAGGGCATCAACCTCACCGTCGCGGACAAGCTGACGATCGCCCGGCACCTGGACGACTTCGGCGTGGGGTTCATCGAGGGCGGCTGGCCCGGCGCGAACCCGCGCGACACCGAGTTCTTCGCCCGCGCCCGTGCCGAGATCGACTTCAAGCACGCGCAGCTCGTCGCCTTCGGCGCCACCCGCCGGGCCGGCGGCTCCGCCGCCGCGGACCCCCAGGTCCGTGCCCTGCTGGAGTCCGGCGCGCCCGTGATCACCCTGGTCGCGAAGTCCCACGACCGGCACGTCGAACTCGCGCTGCGCACCACCTTGGACGAGAACCTGGAGATGGTCCGCGACACCGTCTCCCACCTGGTCGCGAAGGGCCGCCGGGTGTTCGTCGACTGCGAGCACTTCTTCGACGGCTACCGGGCCAACGCCGAGTACGCGAAGTCCGTCGTACGCACCGCCCACGAGGCCGGCGCCGACGTCGTCGTCCTCTGCGACACCAACGGCGGCATGCTCCCCGCCCAGATCACCGCCACCGTCGCCACCGTCCTCGCCGACACCGGCGCGCGCCTGGGCATCCACGCCCAGGACGACACGGGTTGCGCCGTGGCCAACACGCTGGCCGCCGTGGACGCGGGCGCCACCCACGTCCAGTGCACCGCCAACGGCTACGGCGAACGCGTCGGCAACGCCAACCTGTTCCCCGTCGTCGCCGCCCTGGAGATCAAGTACGGGCGCCGGGTGCTGCCCGAGGGCGCGCTCGCCGAGATGACCCGGATCTCGCACGCCATCGCCGAGGTCGTCAACCTCACGCCGTCCACCCACCAGCCGTACGTGGGTGTCTCCGCCTTCGCGCACAAGGCGGGCCTGCACGCCTCCGCGATCAAGGTCGACCCAGACCTCTACCAGCACATCGACCCCGAGCGCGTCGGCAACACCATGCGGATGCTGGTTTCCGACATGGCGGGCCGGGCCTCCATCGAGCTCAAGGGCAAGGAACTCGGCGTCGACCTCGGCGGCGACCGCGCGCTGATCTCCCGGGTCGTGGAGCGGGTCAAGGAGCGCGAGCTCCAGGGCTACACGTACGAGGCCGCCGACGCCTCCTTCGAACTGCTGCTGCGCGCCGAGGCCGAGGGCCGGGCCCGCAAGTACTTCCGGGTGGAGTCCTGGCGGGCGATCGTCGAGGACCGCCCGGACGGCACCCACGCCAACGAGGCCACGGTCAAGCTGTGGGCCAAGGGCGAGCGGATCGTGGCGACGGCCGAGGGCAACGGCCCCGTCAACGCGCTGGACCGTGCGCTGCGGGTGGCGCTGGAGCGGTTCTACCCGCAGCTGGCCAAGTTCGAGCTGGTGGACTACAAGGTCCGCATCCTGGAGGGCAAGCACGGCACGGAGTCCACGACCCGGGTGCTGATCTCCACGACGGACGGCGCCCGCGAGTGGTCCACAGTCGGCGTCGCCGAGAACGTGATCGCGGCCTCCTGGCAGGCCCTGGAGGACGCCTTCACCTTCGGCCTGCTGCGCGCGGGCGTCGAACCGGCCGAGTAGGGCACGGGGGCCCCGGCGGGAGCGGACCGCGCTTATGTCCCGTTCACACGGGAGAGGGGCGGTTCGGGTAGCGTCGTAGGCATGAGGACCAGGCTTATGTCCGTAGTGTCCGGTCTGCTGCTGGGGCTCTTCGCGTTCGCCTTCGTGGGCGTTCCGCAGGCGTCCGCCGCAACCGGGACCGCAGCCGTCGCGCAGGCGCTCAAACAGGGCCCGGTCTACGTCGACCCGCGCGCCGCGGCGCAGCTGTCCAAGGCGCAGGCCGACGCACTGGCCCAGAAGATCGAGAAGGCCGGCAAGCCGGTCTTCGTGGCGGTCCTCCCGGCCACGGACGAGTTCCCGCCCCAGGGGCTGCTGAGCGCCGTCCGGGCCCAGACCGGCATCACGGGGCTGTACGCGATCCGCCTCGGCACCGGCTTCGACGCCGGGGCCGACGCCTCCGTCATGCCGCGGGTCGCCGTACGCAACCTCACCGACGCGGTGAAGGCGGGCGGGCCGGTCGACGCGGCCACCGAGCTGAACAACTTCGTCGACCAGGCCCTCACGCAGGCAAAGGGCCGCGCCCCGGCCTCCTGGGGCGGCGGCGCGGCCGCGGACGACACCGGCACCCCGGTCGGCGGCCTGGTCACGCTCGGCGCGGTGGCCGTGCTCGGCGGCGGTGGCGCCTACGCGCTGGTCCGGCGCAACCGGAAGCGGAAGGAGGAGGCGAGGCGCGACGCGATCGCCCGCCTCAGCGTGGTCGTGGACGAGGACATCACCGCGTTCGGCGAGGAACTCGACCGGCTGGACTTCCAGCCCGGTGAGCCCGGCGCCGACGACGCCATGCGCGCCGACTACGGGCAGGCCCTGGACTCGTACGAGAAGGCCAAGCAGATCATGGCCCAGGTCCGGTACCCGGAAGAGGTGCAGGGTGTCACCCAGGCACTGGAGGACGGGCGCTACGCCCTGGCCCGCCTCGACGCGCGCCGGCAGGGCGAGCCGGTCCCGGAGCGCCGGGCGCCCTGCTTCTTCGACCCGCGCCACGGGCCGAGCACCGAGGACGCCACCTGGGCCCCGGCGGGCGGGGTGGCCCGTACCGTTCCCGTCTGCACGGCGGACGCGGTGCGGCTGCGCGACGGCCTGGACCCGGCGGTGCGCACGGTCGACACCGACTACGGGCCGCGGCCCTACTACGACGCCGGCCCGGCCTACGGCCCCTGGGCCGGCGGGTACTTCGGCGGCGGCATGCTGCCCGGTCTGCTCGTGGGCACGTTGCTCGGTTCGATGATGTCGGGCCCCGCATACGCCGCGGACTTCGGCGGCGTGGGCGGCGGGTTCGACGGCGGCGACGTGTCGGGGGCCGACTTCAACCCCGCCGACTTCGGCGGCGGGGACTTCGGCGGCGGTGGCGGCTTCGACGGTGGCGGCGGCTTCGACGGCGGGGGAGGCTTTTAGCCGCCCCCGGGCGTTCCGTCGTTCGTCAGGCCTGCTTGATGGCCGAGATGTCGAAGGTCAGCTTCACCTTGTCGCTGACCATCACGCCACCGGCCTCCAGCGCGGCGTTCCAGGTCAGGCCCCAGTCGGAGCGCAGGATCTGGGTGGAGCCCTCGAAGCCGACGCGCTGGTTGCCGTAGACGTCGGTGGCGGAGCCGTTGAACTCCAGGTCGATCGAGAGCGGGCGGGTGACGTCCTTGATCGTCAGGTCGCCCGTGATGCGGTAGGTGTCACCGCCGAGCGCGGCCGCCCGCGTGGAGCGGAAGCTCATCAGCGGGAAGGTCTCGGCGTCGAAGAAGTCGGCGCTGCGCAGGTGGCCGTCGCGGTCGGCGATGCCGGTGTCCACGGAGGCCGTCTTCACGTCGATCGAGGCCGTCGAGCTGGCCGGGTCGGCGCCGTCGAGGTGCAGGGTGCCCTCGTGTTCGGTGAAGGCGCCGCGGACGTTGGTGACCATGGCGTGCCGGACGGTGAAGCCGACGCTGCTGTGCGCCGGGTCGATGACGTAGTCACCGGTCAGCGCGGCGAGCGCCGGGTCCACGTCGGGCGCGGCGACGGCTGTGGTGGTGGTGTCCGGGCCGCTGTTGCGGCGGGTGAAGATGCCCATGATCACTCCTCGGTCGGCGGGGGCGAAGCTTTGTTTAAGCTTCAACAACAAGGACGCTAGACCCATTCCGTTCAAATTTCAACCTCCCCGCCTCCGCAGGGGTGATTTATAGGATCTCCACAACGGTCGGCGGTCCTGGCTGGCGGAGTCGGCGCATCCCGCGGCGGTTCTGTCCGGGCCACACAGCGGATCGCTTCGGAGACTGTGCGGAACCAACGGAGGGTTTTCGCCCCGTCACTTCGTAAGGTCGGTACATGACCGTTGTGGACCAGACTCCGAGCGAGCCGACGGACGCCCGTGGGCGCGTGGCCGAACTGCACTCCCTGAGGGAGCAAGCGCGGCGCGGCCCCAGTGACCGGGCGACCGAGGCGCAGCACGCCAAGGGCAAGCTCACCGCGCGCGAGCGCATCGCGCTGCTGCTCGACGAGGGTTCCTTCAAGGAGGTCGAGCAGCTGCGCCGGCACCGGGCGAGCGGCTTCGGCCTGGAGGGCAAGAAGCCCTACACCGACGGTGTCATCACCGGCTGGGGCACGGTCGAGGGCCGCACGGTCTTCGTCTACGCACACGACTTCCGCATCTTCGGCGGCGCGCTGGGCGAGGCCCACGCCACGAAGATCCACAAGATCATGGACATGGCCATCGCGGCCGGTGCCCCGCTGGTCTCCCTCAACGACGGCGCGGGCGCCCGGATCCAGGAGGGCGTCTCCGCCCTCGCCGGCTACGGCGGCATCTTCCAGCGCAACACCAAGGCCTCGGGGGTCATCCCGCAGATCTCGGTCATGCTGGGCCCCTGCGCCGGTGGCGCCGCCTACTCCCCGGCCCTGACGGACTTCGTCTTCATGGTCCGCGAGACCTCGCAGATGTTCATCACCGGACCGGACGTCGTCCGCGCGGTGACCGGCGAGGAGATCACCCAGAACGGGCTCGGCGGGGCCGACGTGCACGCCGAGACCTCGGGCGTCGCGCACTTCGCGTACGACGACGAGGAGACCTGCATCTCCGAGGTGCGCTACCTCATCACGATGCTGCCCTCCAACAACCGGGAGAACCCGCCGCTCCACCCGACCTCGGACCCGGCGGACCGCCGCTCCGACGTGCTGCTGGACCTGGTGCCCGCCGACGGCAACCGCCCGTACGACATGCTCAAGGTCATCGAGGAGCTCGTCGACGACGGCGACGTCCTGGAGGTCCACGAGCGCTGGGCCCGCAACATCATCTGCGCGCTCGCCCGGATGGACGGCCAGGTCGTCGGCATCGTCGCCAACCAGCCCGGCCACCTGGCCGGCGTGCTGGACATCGAGGCCTCCGAGAAGGCGGCCCGCTTCGTCCAGATGTGCGACGCCTTCAACATCCCGATCGTCACCCTGCTCGACGTACCCGGCTTCCTGCCGGGCGTCGACCAGGAGCACGGCGGCATCATCCGCCACGGTGCCAAGCTGCTGTACGCCTACTGCAACGCCACCGTGCCGCGGATCTCGCTGATCCTGCGCAAGGCGTACGGCGGCGCGTACATCGTCATGGACTCCCAGTCCATCGGCGCCGACCTGACCTACGCCTGGCCCACCAACGAGATCGCCGTCATGGGCGCCGAGGGCGCGGCCAACGTCATCTTCCGCAAGCAGATCGCGGACGCCGAGGACCCCGAGGCCATGCGCGCACGCATGGTCAAGGAGTACAAGGCCGAACTGATGCACCCGTACTACGCGGCCGAACGCGGCCTCGTCGACGACGTCATCGACCCCTCGGAGACCCGCGAAGTCCTCATCAGCGCCCTCGCGATGCTCCGCACCAAGCACGCCGATCTGCCGTCCCGCAAGCACGGCAACCCGCCGCAGTAAGAGCGAAGGAGACCTGCCACCCATGAGCGTCACCGCAGACACGCTGCTCAAGGTCGAGAAGGGCCACGCCGAGCCCGAGGAGCTGGCCGCGATCACCGCGATCCTGCTCGCCCGCGCCGCCGCCCCGGCGGCCGCCCCGGTGCACACCATCGGCTCCCAGGCCCGCTGGCGCCGCCTGGAGCGCAGCCCCGGCTTCCGCTCCGCCCACAGCTGGCGCGGCTGACCGGCCGCCGCTTCCGGCAGCAGCCGGAACGGCGAAAGGCCCCCGCACTCCTCGGAGTGCGGGGGCCTTTCGCGTGGGCCGGGCCGGCCGCTACCGCAGGCGGGCCATCAGGGCGTGCTCGACCAGGGTGATGAGCGCGCTCTTGGCGTCCCCGCGGTGGCGGGCGTCGGTGGTGATGATGGGGGCGTCCGGGCCGATCTGCAGGGCCTCGCGGACTTCCTCCGGGGTGTACGGCTGGTGGCCGTCGAAGCCGTTGAGGGCGATGACGAACGGCAGGCCGCTGTTCTCGAAGTAGTCGACCGCGGGGAAGCAGTCGGCGAGACGGCGCGTGTCGACCAGCACCACGGCGCCGATGGCGCCGCGCACGAGGTCGTCCCACATGAACCAGAAGCGGTCCTGACCCGGGGTACCGAACAGGTACAGGATGAGGTCCTGGTCCAGGGTGATGCGGCCGAAGTCCATGGCGACCGTGGTGGTCGTCTTGTCCCCGGTGTGGGTGAGGTCGTCGATACCGGCGGAAGCGCTGGTCATGACGGCTTCGGTACGCAGCGGATTGATCTCGGAGACCGCGCCGACGAACGTGGTCTTGCCCACGCCGAAGCCGCCCGCCACCACGATCTTCGCGGAGGTGGTGGAGCGAGCCGCTCCGCCGTTAGAGCTTGCGAAGTCCACTGAGCACCCTTTCGAGCAGTGTCACATCTGGCTGGCCGCCGGCAGACTCGTCGCCGCCGGGCTGATGAATGGCGACAAGGCCCGCCTCCGCCAGGTCGGCGACGAGGATGCGGGCGACACCAAGAGGAATGGAGAGGAGTGCCGAGATCTCCGCGACGGATTTGATCTCCTGGCACAGACGGCAGATGCGCTGGTGCTCGGGCAACTGCCCTTGCAGCCGGGCGGGATCCGCCGTGGTACTGACCAGCGCCTCGATGGCGAGCTGGTAGCGCGGCCGGGTACGGCCGCCGGTCATCGCGTACGGACGCACCAGCGGGTTGTGCGCCTTGGGCGCCTGCGGACGCGAGGCCCGCGGCTGCTGCTGCGGGAGCCGGTGGGGCGCCTGCGGCTGCTGCGGCTGCTGGGGCTGGCCGTACTGCGGCTGACCGTACTGCTGCTGGTACGGGTCCTGCTCCGGCACCGGCCGGCTGGGAGCGGAGGGAAAGTTGAAGCGGTTCTGGTCGTGCCCACCCTGCGGCTGCTGCGCGCCGCCATAAGGATGTCCTCCGGGTGTTGTCACGTTTCCTCCTCCTGCTCCAAGAACGCAGTACTCCCTGTAGAACCGCGCCACCGCACCCTATGGTGCGATGACGCGAAACGCACTGCCTGTTTGCTAGTTGAGAAGACTTCCCTGCAGCTCCGAACGCAGTTCCGGGGTGAGGACACTGCCGGCCCGGTCCACGAGGAGGGCCATCTCGTAGCCCACGAGGCCGATGTCGCACTCGGGGTGCGCGAGCACCGCGAGCGAGGAACCGTCGGAGACGGACATGAGGAACAGGAATCCCCGGTCCATCTCCACCACGGTCTGGTTGACGGCGCCGCCCTCGAAGATGCGGGAGGCCCCGGCGGTCAGCGAGGTCAGTCCGGAGGCCACGGCCGCCAGCTGATCGGCGCGGTCGCGCGGGAATCCGTCGGACATCGCCAGAAGAAGGCCGTCGGCGGAGACCACCACCGTGTGGGACACCCCGGGGGTGTTGTCCACGAAGTTGGTGATCAACCAGTTCAGGTTCTGTGCCGCCTGGCTCATCGGGCTCACACTAACGCTCCTGGTCATAGCTGTTACTTGACTGCTCGGAACCCGCGCTGCGTCCCTGCTGGACACCGCGCCGCAGGTTGCTCAACCTGCCGCGGACGTCCTCCGGGGCGCGGGAGACCTGGGGGCCGCCCTGCGGGGTCGTCTCCGCAGCACCCTCGACCAGGTTGGCCTTGGGCACCCGCCGAGGAAGACCGGACGGGGTGACCCCGCCCGCCTTCGGCTCACGGAGCTTGGCGGCCTGCTGCCAGCGCTCGTCGTTGTTCGAACGCCATGCCGCGTTGCCTTCCGTCTCCTCCGGGGCACTCTCCGCCTCAGCGGACTGCCGCTGACGCTGCGGCCGCTGCTCGAAGAGGGATCCGGTGGACTCCGCTTTCTGCTGTCCCGACTGCCCCTGCTGCTGGCTGCCACGACGCGGCAGGCCCGCTCCGGTCATCTGGTGACCGGTGTCGGCAGCGGCACCCGGACGGTCGAAGCCTACGCGGTCCGGAGCGGCTTCGGGAGCGGCCCGGGATTCCGATTCGGCCCCGTAGCCCTGCTGGTAGGAGCCCGAATAGGTGTTCTGCTCGGGCCACCCGGCCTGCTGGGACTGGGATGCGTAGCCGTCTTCGTAGGACTGGGCGTTGTGGCCCTGGTCCTGGTATTCGGCTTCCGGATAAGAGTAGTTCTGCTGCGGGTATGCCTCGTACGCCTGCTCGGCGGCCGAAGATTCGTACGAGGTCTCGTAGCCCTGCGCAGACTGCTGCTCGTAGCCCTGGTACTCCTGGTACCCGTGCTCCGGCTGCGGTTCCGGATACTCCTGCGCGGGGTACCCGGACTGCTCCTGGTCCTGCTCCGGCTCCTGCGGGAAGCCGACCTGGGCCGCCAGCGCGGCCCGGCGCTCCTGCTGGGTCAGGGACCGGCCGACCGGGTCCAGCGAGCGCTCCTCGCCGCCCTGGGCGTCGTAGCGCGAGTCGTCGAAGCCGAGCTCGGCGGCCGTGCGCAGCGGCGGGGCCAGCTGGGCCTGCTGCTCCGGGATGATCGAGGAGACCGTGAAGTCGTCGTCCGGTATGCCCTCGCCGCCGCCACCGTGGGTGATGGCGTCGGGGAGCATGACCAGCGAGGTGGTGCCGGCCGCTTCGCCGGAGGGGCGCAGCTGCACGCGGATGCCGTGGCGGTCCGCCAGCCGGCCGACCACGAACAGACCCATGCGCTGCGAGATCGCGGCGTCCACGGTCGGCGGGTTGGCCAGCTTGTGGTTGATGTCCGCGAAGTCCTCGGCGGTGAGGCCGATGCCCTTGTCGTGGATCTCCACCATGACGCGGCCGTCGGGCAGCCTCGTGGCGTTGACGCGGACCTTGGTCTGCGGGGAGGAGAACGTGGTCGCGTTCTCCAGCAGCTCGGCGAGCAGGTGCACGAGGTCGGTCACGGCCTGCCCGTGGATCTCCGCCTCCGAGACGCCCGAGAGCTCGATGCGCTCGTACTGCTCCACCTCGGAGGAGGCGGCGCGCAGCACGTCGACGAGGGGCACCGGCTGGTCCCAGCGGCGGCCCGGCTCCTCACCCGCGAGGATGAGGAGGTTCTCGCCGTTGCGGCGCATGCGGGTGGCCAGGTGGTCCAGCCGGAAGAGGTTCTCCAGCTGGTCGGGGTCGGCCTCGTTGTTCTCCAGGTCGGTGATGAGGGTCAGCTGGCCCTCGATCAGCGACTGGTTGCGCATGGAGAGGTTCGTGAAGATCGCGTTGACGTTGCCCCGCAGGAGGGCCTGCTCGGCGGCGAGCCGGACCGCTTCCCGGTGGACCTGGTCGAAGGCCCGGGCGACCTCGCCGATCTCGTCCTGGGAGTCGATCGGGATCGGCGTCACACGGGTGTCGACCTTGCCCGGGTCGGTGCGCGAGAGCTGGTCGACGAGCATCGGCAGGCGCTGCTCGGCGACGTCGAAAGCGGCGGAGCGCAGGCGGCGCATGGAGCGGCTCATCTGGCGCGCCATCATGCCGGCCAGGATGAAGGCCGCCAGCAGGGCCACGACCACGGCGGCACCGGTGACGATGGCGTCGGTGCGGGCCGAGTCGGAGACCGCGACGGAGTCGTTGACGGCCTTGTCGAGGAGTTCCTTCTCGATCTCGGCGTAGCCGTCGAACTTGGCGGTGGCCGCCGCCTGCCAGGCGGGGGCGGTGGTACCGCCGGCGGCGAGCTTCTCCTTGCCGACGCCGCTGGCTATCGCCTCGGTCATGCCGGTGAGGGCGGAGCCGTTGACGACCGGCGGGGCCTTGAAGGTGGTGCCGGCCTGGTCGGCCGCCAGCTTGGCGGCGGTGAGCTTGGCGGCGCCGTCCTTGGCCTTGCCGGCCATGACCTCCTTGAGGCGGTTGGTGTCCGCGTCGGTGCCGGCCGCGACGTACTCGCCGATCGCGATCTCTTCGAGGTAGGCGTAGGAGGAGAACGCGACGAGCTGGCCCTTGCGGGTCTCCTCGTTCTCGTTCGGGCGGACCAGGAGGTGCGTACCCACCGAGCGCTGGAGCGAGTTGGCGGCCTTGGCCAGCTCGACCGCGTAGACCATGCGGCCGTAGCTGGTCACGTTGCCGGTGCCCAGGCCCAGTTCGTTGGAGAACGTCATGAGGTAGTGCTGAACCAGCACGTAGCCCTCTTCGGTCGGGATGGGACCCGCCTGGTTGGGAAGTGCCTTCTTCGGCGTCTCCGGGGCCACGTAAGCCGTCTTGCGGACCTGCTCCAGCTTGGGCTCCTCCTGGCGGAAGAGCGCGAGGCGGTGCTCCAGGCTCTGGTTGTCCGGGAGGTCCTTGGCGGCTTCGGCGAACTTCGCCTTGGCCGCGTCCGTGGCCGCGTAGGCCTTCGTCACGACCGGGCTGTTGCGCTCGCCCTTGAGGAGCGGTTCGGCGGTGAGGTCACGCTCGTTGAGGAGGGCCTGGCCGTATTCGGCCGCCGCCTGGACGATGCGGGCGGTCTTCTCGGCGTCCTTGGCCTCGTTCCAGCTGTCGACCGAGCCCTTCACCTGGAATCCGCCCATGACCAGTCCGACGAGGACGGGTACCAGGAGGATGGCGTTCAGCTTGGTCGGCACGCGCCAGTTGCGCGGGGCGAACTTGCTGCTGCTGCCCTTGGCGGCAGGTGGCTCCACGGGCGCGTCGACGGGCGACGCGGCCGCTCGCGGCGGCGGGGTGAAGTTGCCCCGCGCGGGTTCGACCCCGGGGCTCGCGTTGCTTCGCCTCACTCGACCAACAACCTCTCGGCGGTGCTACTAGCTAGTTCGTTGAATTCCAGCACGGTTGACGGCCCTGTTCCAAACAGTTGGAATCAGCCATTCCAACAACCTTATGTCCCGCATAAATCGGACATAAAGAGCGACCTGCGGCAAAACCCGGGCCAGTTGTGAGCACAGGGGTACCGCGTGAACGCGCCCTGTGCCCAACTGGCGCCAATTCTCTGTCGAAACGTTATGAACGAGGAGGGCGGGCCGTGTTCTATGACACAGCCCGCCCTTCGCCGAACACGATATGAGACCCGTTACTTGAGCCGCGCCATCAGTGCGTGCTCCACGAGCGTGATGAGCGCGCTCTTGGCGTCCGCGCGGTGGCGGGCGTCGGTGGTGATGATGGGGGCGTCCGGGCCGATCTGCAGGGCCTCGCGGACTTCCTCCGGGGTGTACGGCTGGTGCCCCTCGAAACCGTTGAGCGCCACCACGAACGGCAGGCCGCTGTTCTCGAAGTAGTCGACCGCCGGGAAGCAGTCGGCCAGTCGGCGGGTGTCGACCAGGACGATCGCGCCGATGGCGCCGCGCACGAGGTCGTCCCACATGAACCAGAAGCGGTCCTGACCCGGGGTACCGAACAGGTACAGGATGAGGTCCTGGTCCAGGGTGATGCGGCCGAAGTCCATGGCGACCGTGGTGGTCGTCTTGTCCCCGGTGTGGGTGAGGTCGTCGATGCCCGCGCTCGCGGACGTCATGACGGCCTCGGTACGCAGCGGATTGATCTCGGAGACCGCGCCGACGAACGTGGTCTTGCCCACGCCGAAGCCGCCCGCCACCACGATCTTCGCGGAGGTGGTGGAGCGAGGAGCCGCTCCGCCGTCAGATCTTGCGAAGTCCACTGAGAACCCTCTCGAGCAGCGTTACATCCGGCGTTCCGCCGGCCTCTCCATTGCCCGGCTGGTGGATGGCCACCATTCCGGCCTCGGCCAGGTCGGCGACGAGGATCCGGGCGACACCGAGCGGCATCGACAGCAGTGCGGAGACCTCCGCGACCGACTTCACCTCACGGCACAGGGTGCAGATGCGCTGGTGCTCCGGCAGCAGGCCGGACAGGTGCATCGGATCGGCCGTGGTGCTGACCAGCGCCTCTATGGCGAGCTGGTAGCGGGGCCGGGTCCGGCCGCCGGTCATCGCGTACGGACGCACCAGCGGCTGGTCGCCTTCCGAGTACGAGTCTCCGTACGAGTCCGGGTAGGCGGGGGGCGGGGTCATTGATCCTCCGGGCTGGACAGCAGTGGTCAGCGTGCCGTCTCACGGGGCGGCCGGTGGGGGGGGACGGTATGACGGCCTGACGGTGGCACTTGGTTGGGGCGGGCGCCCCTGCCTCCCGGCCGGAAGTACCGGCCGGCCGGGAGGGTCGCGGTCAGCTGAGAAGGCTTCCCTGGAGTTCCGAGCGCAGTTCCGGGGTGAGGACACTGCCGGCCCGGTCCACGAGGAGGGCCATCTCGTAGCCCACGAGGCCGATGTCGCACTCGGGGTGCGCCAGTACGGCCAGCGAGGAACCGTCGGAGACGGACATGAGGAACAGGAATCCCCGGTCCATCTCCACCACGGTCTGGTTGACGGCGCCGCCCTCGAAGATGCGGGAGGCCCCGGCGGTCAGCGAGGTCAGTCCGGAGGCCACGGCCGCCAGCTGATCGGCCCGGTCACGGGGGAATCCTTCCGACATGGCCAGAAGGAGTCCGTCGGCGGAGACCACCACGGTGTGGGACACCCCGGGGGTGTTGTCCACGAAGTTGGTGATCAACCAGTTCAGGTTCTGTGCCGCCTGGCTCATCGAACTCAACTATCGCTCCTGCTGGTAAGTGGGGTCGATCTGGTAACTGCCGGTCGCGGGGCCGGTGGTGCCGGCCTGGCGCCCCTGCTGAATACCGCGTCGGAGGTTGGTGAGGCGGCCGCGGACGTCGTCCGGGGCGCGCGAGACCTGCGGGCCGGCCTGGGTCTCGGCCTGCTGCTGAGCGGTACCGGCCACGAGGTTCGCCCGTGGCACCCGCTTGGGCAGGCCCGAGGTGGTGATGCCGCCGGCGGCGGGCTGGCGCACGCGCTCGGCCTGCCGCATCAGCTCGTCGTTCGGCGAGGACCGCCAGCTTACGGTCGGCACCGCGCCGGTCGCCGTCTGGTCGGCCGGGAGCTCCTGACCGCGCTGGGGGAGCGGCTGCTGGTGAGCCGGCGCGGCGGGAGCCTGCTGCTGGTACTGCTGCTGCGGCTGCCGGGGTACGGAGGGACCGCCGTCCTGGCGGACCCAGTTCGACTCCAGCGTGTCGAAGATGGGGCTGCGCGCCTCGCCGGGACCCTGGGCCGGTGGCAGCGCCTCGGGCTGTGCCTGCGGGCGCTGCGCCGGGAAGTAGCCGCCGGGCTGGGGGGCCTGCGGCTCGCGGCCGCTGTGGCCGCCCACGCCGGGACCGCCGCCGCGGGGAGCCTGGAAGTCCCCCGGGCGCTCGAACTGCCCGGTGGCGGACGGGTCCAGCGGACCGCGCACGTCGGGGCGCTCGAACTGCCCGGTGGTGCTGTTGGCGGGGTTGCCGCCGCCCTGCGGGGGCGGGGCGTTGAAGTCCGGGCGGGCGAACTCGGCCGTCGCACCGGGGCCCGACAGCTCGTCGTGCCCGCGCGGGACCTCGTGGCCGCCCTGGCCCGCGCCCCAGCTGGTGCTCTGCGGCGCCGCGGTACCCGCACCCGGGAGCTCCGGTCGCGGGGCGCCGCCGCGCGGCGGCAGCTGCGGCCGCTTGCGCTGCACGGGTGCCTGGGGCTGGCCCTGGGCGGTGGCCGGAGCGGACTGCTGCTGCGGCCGCTCGAAGCCGCTGCCCTGCGGGAAGGCGGCGGGACCGGCACCGGGCCGGGACTGCGCACCGCCGACGGGGCCGCCTGCCGGACCCCCGGCCGGGCCGCGGCCCGGGAGCGGGGCACCGGGGGTGAAACCGCCCGCGCCCTGACCCGTCGGGGCACCCGGACCGGCCTGCGGACGCGTCATAGGGCCGCCCTGCTGCTGCGGCCGGCCGCCCTGACCACCCTGCGGACCGGGACCCTGGCCCTGGGGCCGCTGCTGCGGACCGGCGGAACCGTCCCGCCCGGGCAGCGCTGCACGCTGTCCGGCGGCGGAGACCTGACCGCGCTGCGGGCCGGCGCCGACCGGGGGACGCGCGCCCCCGGCGCCGACGGAACCCTGGCCCGCGGAACCGCCCGGACCGCCGGGCAGACCCTGCCCGGAGCCGGCCCCGGGACCGCCCTGACCACCCTGGCCGGGCATCGGCGCGGGCTTCTTGCCGCCCTGGGCGACGTCCACCGGCAGCATGACGAGCGCGGTGGTACCGCCCGAGTCGGAGGGGCGCAGCTGGATCCGGATGCCGTGTCGCAGGGACAGGCGGCCGACCACGAACAGGCCCATGCGGCGGGAGACGGAGACGTCCACGGTCGGCGGCGAGGCGAGCCGCTCGTTGATCGCGGCGAGGTCCTCGGGGGAGAGGCCGATACCGGTGTCGTGGATCTCGACCAGCACCCGGCCGTCCGGCAGCGCGTGACCGGTGACCTTGACCTTGGTCTGCGGGGAGGAGAACGACGTGGCGTTCTCCAGCAGCTCGGCCAGCAGGTGCACGAGGTCGTTGACGACGCGGCCGGCGACGTCGGTGCCGGGCACCGACGAGAGTTCGATGCGCTCGTACTGCTCCACCTCGGACGCCGCGGCACGGAGCACGTCGACGAGCGGGACGGGGCGGGTCCACCGGCGGCCCGGCTCCTCGCCCGCGAGGACGAGGAGGTTTTCGCCGTTACGGCGCATACGGGTCGCGAGGTGGTCGAGCTTGAAGAGCGAGGACAGCTGGTCCGGGTCCGCCTCGCGCGACTCCAGCTCGGAGATGAGCGAGAGCTGGCGCTGGATGAGACCCTGCGAGCGGCGCGAGAGGTTGGTGAACATCGCGTTGACGTTGCCCCGGAGCAGGGCCTGCTCGGCGGCGAGGCGGACGGCCTCGCGGTGCACGTCGTCGAAGGCCGCGGCCACCTGGCCGATCTCGTCGCGGGTGTGCAGGCCGACGGACTCCACCGTGGTGTCGACGTCCTGCGGGTCGGTCTCGGACAGCTGCTTGACGAGCTCGGGCAGCCGGTCCTGGGCGACCCGGGTCGCCGTGTCCTGGAGGCGCCGCAGCGAGCGGATCATGGAGCGGGCCATGACGAAGGCGCCGACGAGGGAGACGCCGAGGACGAGGAGGATCAGCGCACCGTTGATGATGGCGTCCTGCTGCGACTGGCTCTTCAGCTCGCGGGCCTTCTGCTCCATGTCCTCGAGCAGGGTGAGCTCGATGACCTTCATGGCCGTGAGCTTGGTGCCGTCGGCGTCGTACCAGTCCATCCAGGAGCGGTACTGCGCCTCCTTGGCGAACTGCCCCTGCGTGGACAGCACGCGCCGGGTGAAGTGGTCGGCCTTGCTGATCTCCGCGTTGCCGTCGCCGAGGCTCGCGAGGAGCTCCTCGGGCTTGCCCTGGTAGACGAGCTCGAAGGTCTTCTTCGACTGGCTCTCGCCGCGCAGCGCGGACAGCGCGTACAGCCGGTCGTTCTCGGACAGCGTGCCGGGCTTCTCGCCGCTCTCGGGGAGCGAGGCGGCGATGATCGCGCGCTGGATGGAGGCGTACTCCTTGGCGGAGGAGAAGGCCGCCAGGGCGCGCGTGCGCTTGATCATCTCCGGGTTGGAGGTGGCCTGGGCCATGTCCTGCGACAGCGAGAGCAGCGAGACGATCAGTGCGTTGTACTCGGTGACCGTCTGCTGGGCGCCGTTCTGGTACGCCTTCTTGCGGATGTCCTCGATGCCGGTGAGCTGGCGGCCGATCTGCAGGATGTTGTTGCGGATGGACTTGAGGGTCTCGTCCTTGTCCTGCGTGCTGTCGACCTTGTCGGTCGCGACGGCGAAGGCCTTCGCGGCGGCATCGGTCTGGTCGCGGACACCCGCGACGAGGGAGTTCGGCTTGCCCGACCTGTCGACCGACAGCGGACCGGCCGACTTGTCGCGCTCCTCCTGGAGCGCGGCGGCCAGGTTGGTGGCCTGCCGGGTCATCGTCGTCAGCAGCTGCATGTGGTCCAGCTGCGCGATGTCGTTGAGCGAGTCGTTGATGCGGAAGCCACCGAGCGTGGTGGCGGCGACGACCGGCAGGGTCAGCAGCGACACCAGTCGCGTGCTGATGCGCCAGTTCTGCATGGCGAGGCGTGAACCGGACCCGCTGGGGGCCTTCGGTATCGCCACGTCCTGTTCCGGAGCCGGCTCGCCCTTGCCCTTGGCCCGCGCCACGCCCTTCGGCTTGGCCCGGCCCTTGGCCTTCCCCTTCACGGGGTTGGCGGCATCGGGGCCCGCTCCTTCGACAGCCGGCCCTCGGTTCTGGGCGTGCTGGGGCGAGGAGCCACGGTCGGTCCCGCCGCGCGGCTCCTGCTCCGACGCAGCTTCCCCTCGGCCCTGGTGGGCCTGGGGAGAACCCTTGCCATCCCTCTTGAATCGTCCCTGCACTAGCGTCGCAACCTCTGGACCAGGCGTCCCGCCGGTGGAGCGGTGGGACGGTGTCGAGTCGTGGGGCACTGACGGCCCCATGGTGGTCGTCGGTGACCGGCGCGTCTCCCTCTCCTTGCCACCGCGCTGGGCGCTGAGTCGCGCCACCTGCGCGCCGGCTGATTCCCGCGGCGGTCCCGCGAATTCCAGCACAGTGGGGGATCTCCAACAAGGTGCGCGCATCCCCCCGGCGAGCCGGTCACACACCGCGACAGACGTATTACCTGGCGTGGAAGCGCTATCGGGAGGAACCGGACTTACATCGACCAAACACCGCGACTGTCAAGGTGTCCCAGTCGAGATGATCAGGAGCGGAATGACGCGTTCAGTGGCGCAATGTCCGTTTCGTGGCCTCGAATTGACTGCCCGTTATGACCGTAATGCCGGGTCGCTGGTGAGGAAACTCACACAGCCCTGGCCATTACTTCCCGGTTCGGCGGGGGATTCAGATGTTTAGCCTTTCCCTTTGCAGGGTTGGCGCATCCGACAACCACCACACCGACGAGCGAGCCGAGGGCCCGAAACTCCGATGAAGACGACGATGATGTTCCGCAACATAGCCAACCCCCGCCGCACCACCCTGGCGCACCTCAAGGACGCCGAGGAGCTGCAGTCGGCCCTGGCCCCGGAGCACTCCGTCGAGCTGCCCGCGCAGACCGCGAACCCCCGCCGCACCGTCCTGATGGACGCGCCGGTCGCCGCCGCCGCGCAGTAGACCCGCCCGGCAAAGGACGCGAAGCGCCCCCGTCCACCGCGTTAGCCTGGAGTCCGCAGACTCCAGCCAGCGGAAATACAGAGGGGCAGACGCAACCGGTGCGCATCGCCAGGTTCTCGATCGACGGCAACGTCGCGTTCGGCGCGGTCGAGGGCAGCACTGCCCCCGGCGCCGAAGGCGAGCTCGTCCTCGACATCATCAAGGGCATCCCGTTCGCGGACTTCGAGCTCTCGGGCACCAAGGTCCCGCTGAACAAGGTCCGGCTGCTGCCGCCCGTGCTCCCGAACAAGGTCGTGGCCATCGGCCGCAACTACGCGGAGCACGCGGCGGAGCTGGGCAACGCGGTGCCGGAGACGCCCATCACCTTCTTCAAGCCCTCCACCTCGGTGGTCGGCCCGGGCGACCCCATCACGTACCCCTCCTTCTCCCAGGACCTCCACCACGAGGCGGAGCTCGCCGTGGTCATCGGCCGGATGTGCCGCGAGGTCCCCAAGGAGCGCGTCAAGGACGTGATCCTCGGCTACACCTGCGCCAACGACGTCACCGCGCGCGACGTCCAGCAGCGCGAGAAGCAGTGGGCCCGCGCCAAGGGCTTCGACAGCTCCTGCCCGCTGGGCCCCTGGATCGAGACCGACCTCGACCCGGGCGACCTGACCATCCAGTGCACCGTCAACGGCGAACAGCGCCAGCTCGGCCGCACCAGCGACATGGTCCGCTCGATCGAGGACCTGATCGTGCACATCACCGAGGCCATGACGCTGCTCCCCGGCGACGTCATCCTCACGGGGACCCCGGCCGGAGTCGGCCCCCTCAACGTCGGCGACGAGGTCGCCGTCACCATCGAAGGCATCGGCACTCTCACCAACAAGGTGATCAAGCGTGGCTAACGCGAACGTCCGCGTACGTTTCTGTCCCTCCCCGACCGGCAACCCCCACGTGGGCCTGGTCCGGACCGCCCTCTTCAACTGGGCGTTCGCCCGCCACCACGGCGGTACGTTCGTCTTCCGCATCGAGGACACCGACGCGGCCCGCGACTCCGAGGAGTCCTACCACCAGCTGCTCGGCTCGCTGCGCTGGCTCGGCTTCACCTGGGACGAGGGCCCCGAGGTCGGCGGCCCGCACGCCCCCTACCGCCAGTCGCAGCGGATGGACATCTACGCCGACGTCGCCCAGCGCCTGCGCGACGGCGGCTACGCGTACGACTGCTACTGCACCACCGAGGAGCTCGACGAGCGCCGCACCGCCGCCCGCGCGGCCGGCCGGCCCTCCGGCTACGACGGCCACTGCCGCGACCTGACCGCCGAGCAGGTGGCCGCGTACCAGGCCGAGGGCCGCCTCCCGATCGTCCGCTTCCGGATGCCCGACGAGCCGATCACCTTCACCGACCTGGTCCGCGGCGAGCTGACCTTCACCCCGGAGAACGTGCCGGACTTCGGCATCCTGCGGGCCAACGGCGCCCCGCTGTACACGCTCGTCAACCCGGTCGACGACGCGCTGATGCAGATCACGCACGTGCTGCGCGGCGAGGACCTGCTGTCCTCCACGCCCCGCCAGATCGCGCTGTACAAGGCGCTGATGGAGCTGGGCATCGCCACCGGCGTGCCGGAGTTCGGCCACCTGCCGTACGTCATGGGCGAGGGGAACAAGAAGCTCTCCAAGCGCGACCCGGAGGCCTCGCTCAACCTCTACCGCGAGCGCGGCTTCCTCCCCGAGGGCCTGCTGAACTACCTCTCGCTCCTCGGCTGGTCGTTCTCCAAGGACCAGGACATCTTCACCATCGAGGAGATGGTGACGAAGTTCGACATCCAGGACGTGAACGCCAACCCGGCCCGCTTCGACCTCAAGAAGGCCGAGGCGATCAACGCCGACCACATCCGCCGGATGGACCCGAAGGCGTTCGCCGACGCGTGCACCCCGTGGCTGCGCGCGCCGCACGCCAACTGGGAGCCGGAGGACTTCGACGCGCAGGCGTGGGAGGCCATCGCGCCGTACGCCCAGACCCGGGTGACCGTGCTGTCGGACATCACCGCGAACGTCGACTTCCTCTTCCGCAAGGAGCCGGTCGAGGACCAGGCGTCCTGGGACAAGGCGATGAAGGGCGAGCCCGCGGCCCTGCTCGGCACCGTCCGCGCGCACCTGGAGACGGCCGACTGGAGCGACCCGGAGGCACTCAAGCAGGCCGTCCTGACCGCCGGCGAGGCCCACGGCCTGAAGCTGGGCAAGGCCCAGGCCCCGGTCCGCGTCGCCGTCACCGGCCGCACGGTCGGCCTGCCGCTCTTCGAGTCCCTCCAGATCCTGGGCAAGGAGCGCTCCCTGGCCCGCATCGACGCGGCGCTGGCGAAGCTCGCCGCCTGACCCGCACCCACCCCGAAGGGGCGGCCGCCTCCCGGCGGCCGCCCCTTCGGCGTCCGCCGGGGCCGGGAGGGCCGAGCCGTTCACCGGCGTACTTCTTCGTCGTGCCCCCACCGGAGGAAGCCGCCCAGTAGTCTCGGCCGTATGCCGATCCGAGCGCTGTTGTGGGACGTCGACGACACCCTGTTCGACTACACCGGGGCCGACACCGCCGGGCTCGCGCGGCACCTGGCCGACGACGGGCTGGCGGAGCGCTACGGGACCCCGGCGGCGGCCCTCGCCCTGTGGCGCGCCGCGACCGAACGCCACTGGGCCCGCTTCGCCGCCGGGGAGACGACCTTCCGGGCCCAGCGCCAGGACCGGGTACGGGACTTCCTGGCGGCCCCGGGGATGAGCGACGCCGAGGCCGACGGCTGGTTCGACCGGTACGTCGTGCACTACCAGGCGGCCTGGGCGCTCTTCCCGGACGTGCTCCCGGTACTGGACGCCCTGGCAGGCGTCTACCGGCACGGGGTGCTCTCCAACTCCTCCACCGCCAACCAGGACCCCAAACTGCGCCGGCTCGGGCTGCGCGAGCGCTTCGAGGTGCTGGTGTGCGCCGCCGAGCTCGGCGTCAGCAAGCCGGACGCGGCCGCCTTCCTCGGCGCCTGCGAGGCCCTCGGACTGCCGCCGCAGGAGGTGGCGTACGTCGGCGACCAGCCGGAGATCGACGCCCGCGGGGCCCGGGACGCGGGACTGACTGCCGTATGGCTCGACCGCTGCGGCGCGCCCGGACCGGCCCCCGAGGGAGTGCACCGGATCTCCGGTCTTGCCCAGCTCCCTGCGCTGCTGGCCGCGGATACCCGTTTTGGAGCACGGTCAGGCATCCGGTAATGTTCTTTCTGCGCCGCCCGAGCGGGCCGGAAGGCCGGACGGAGGCGCTAACCGAATGAAAGTCCCTCAGGGGCTTGCATTTTGGTGGGCTATAGTGTAATTGGCAACACGAGGGTTTCTGGTTCCCTTATTCTAGGTTCGAGTCCTGGTAGCCCAGCGCAGTGC